>JBDNFT010000789.1:0-2712 GCA_041689695.1 Planctomycetaceae bacterium
CCGGAAAACTGTGCCGCAGGCCTGCAAGAATCAACACCCATCCGCGACTGCGGTGGCTGAGTCCGGCTTGATCCGTACGATCGCGAAGAAACTCTCGAGCGCGTTCTTTGTCGAACGCAAAATCCCACAGATCATATTGACCCATAATCGAACAACTCAGCAGGTCGGTCCAACGCTCAGCGGACTTTCGGAGTTTGTCAATCGCCAGTAAATCAATCGGTGTCAGGCGGTCGTCTGAAAGCACGACTCCAAGAGCTTTGTGCCGAACCGCCAGATGCCCCATGTGGATATTGCGAGCAACAGGACGAATACGGTCGATGCCATTGTTGGCGTCCCGAGCCAGCAGCAGCACGGTCCAGACACGCGTCACCATTTCATTAATCAAAATCTGTTCGGCGATCCCACGCGTTGCGGATCGGCCAGCGATGAGTCCAACCAGATGCAAAGGATCGTGAATCGACGCGCCACGTTCAAGGTCATCCAAATCACGCATCCAGCGATTGAACCGATTTCGACTTAAGATGTAGTAATCGCCAACGGCTTCGGTCGTTACTTCCTGCTGTTGTTCAATGAAGATTTGACTGTGTGCCGCCATGATTGCAGCAACTTCGGTGAGGTAAGCTAGTTTCACGTTCCATCCAATCGGCAGAAAGAGTGAGGAATCAATCCGGTCAGGAAGTTGCAAAGCGGGGTTATGAATTCATGTGTTAAGTTTCCTTAATCGCAAAACGAATGCCTTTTTCGCACACCGATGGAATTTGTGAGCTATGAAGCCGGCTGGCGGCATTCGATCGGCCAGTCTCGGCCGATGTTTCCCTCTCTTTTTACTAATCGCGGAGGTTTTGATTTCCTGGCAGGATTCAAAACTCGCAGCCACCTCTCCCGCGAAGCAGGTGGCAATTGGGAATCTTCACGTTGCCAAAACGCAACATTCGTTCTCTCTCAACATCGTTGCCATGCAGTGGATTTCAGAACTAGTATTGAGCCGCAAAACGCTTGTGTGCGAGTGTGTAAAACAACGGAAAAAACACCCAAAATCACTCTCGTTTAACCCGACTCGAAGAGGAGGCGGGGCACGACGCACCTCCTCTTCGAGTCGGGTTAAACGATTAAATCAAAACCGGCAGAATCTGCCGAAGCCGACCCTTCCAGGCAACGTCACGTCGGCCGGTGCAGAGCATCAAAGCAGGGGTCAGGCAGCATCAAAGGGGCATCTTTCTTCGCCTTATCCTTTGGAAAACGAACTTATGGTCGGCCTCGGGGACGCACGGTGGATTCAAGGTTGAGTCGTCGTGCGATTGAGTCCACGCAGGCTTCGTCGCCCAGTGGCTTGCCTCACTGAACCGACAGCCGAACTGCATCCAGTTCCTGTTTTATGAGGTCCATTGCGTTGGTCTTGCGTAGCCCGCAATGCGGCAAGCATGGTGAAAACGGATTCGACTTGTGCCATTGCACGAAAAAGTGGTTCTGCACGAAATCAAGTGCGCGGTGACACTTGCGGAGAAAATGTGTTTGCGTTGATCGAGTTACCCAGTCGCGTAGGGTGCCTTGGTGGTCGGAGAGGGACCAGAGCAGTGAGCCGCTGGCACCTTCGGTTGCGCAGATTTGATCAACGGCGGGACCGTAGAGGTTGCGGGCTGCGAGTACTGGAGATTGGGAACCGTCGGCATCGGAATCGGTGAAGCTGAGGATCATTTGATCGGTCCAGCCAGCTTGATTCAGGGCTCCGTTGGGACCAGCGATGTGGATCGTACCTGCGGCATCGGCGAGCAAGCCGGCTCCGTCGTAGAAGAAGGATTCTCTGCGATCCATTGTGCCCGGCTTATGACCTTTCTGTCCCCATTTCGAACGTCATGTCGTAGAAGAAGGATTCTCTGCGATCCATTGTGCCGTCTCCGGTATCGTCAACGCTCTTGCCGATGCGGCGTCCCAGTGCATCGTTCTGATACTGCACCGATTTTGTCACCACGTTTGTTGACGTTTTGAAGGTGACTGCGGCAAGTTGATTGGCGTGGTTCCAGACCATGCCCGGCATAGCCGCAAACACGACATTCGGCTCGTTTAACCCGTGGCCGACAGGCCAAGTTGCCCCACAACGGCGTGGCCTGTCGGCTTAGGTTTAGGCACATTTTTGGATAGCGATTCCAATACGAGCTCCGTTGAGCATGAGTTGAAGTTTCGTCCAGCCTCTCCAGAGTGTGATCCATCCGGGGTGCCTGTCTCGTTTTCGGTTGGAATGGCCACCAAGGCGGGCGAGGGCGAGGCAGAAGTCGTAGATCGTCCATTCAGGACGTGCTTTGCCGTGTCGCCATCCGCTCAGCAAGTCCACGTACTCGGCGGAGAACAGGTCCGTGGCCGGACGCGACTTCGCATCCTCACTTCATATTCCAGGAATTCGAACGTATCGCCACCGCGGTCACAGACGTCCACAATTTTCCGATCGGACGGCAGGGACTTGACTCCTTCAAGCCACAGAAGACTCTCGCGATCCTCTCGCTTTCGTTTTGTGGCGACCGTTTCTTTCTTGTTCGTCACCGGACGACTGTGCAAAATCTGGTTGGCCAGCCCGAAGACTTCACGACGAGCGGGATCCACAATCAATGTGTTGTGACACAACCAACCCTGCTGCGAACCGTTGCCAAGCTGGCCCCGGTCTGACAGGGATTCATGCTTCGAAAAGTTCAGTTCCGTAGTGTCATGCAGAGCCACCAC
>JBDNFT010000790.1:0-2254 GCA_041689695.1 Planctomycetaceae bacterium
AAATCGTTGTCGTCTGGTGTGTCCACCAAGGCTGGCACTTGTATTTGAGCACCACAGCCCGGGCAGGCGACGATCTTTCCAGCGAGTTTGTCGGGGGCTTTCAGTCGCTTACCGCATTGGCACCGCACTTCAATTGGCATGATTCACTTTCGTTAGGATCGTGACAGGAACTTATTCTGACACAGCGAACAACGGGCGGAGGATTCTAAAGCATCCTTCGTCTTTTGTGCAGTGAGTTAAAAACCTGTCCCTGACCGCCCTTGAGATTGTTGCAAAAGTTGCCTGATCTCAAGAAACCTGCTGAAACCTGCCGAACGATTTTTTGGCCACCGGCAGATTCCTCATTACCCTGCGGCAGTTCCTGCCAGAACGAATTCTTTTTCTCTTTCGGGCGTTGACTGCTTTCCGCCAAAAAAGATACCAACCGCGCTCATTGAAAATCGTTGCGGATCAAAACGAAATCCCCTTGGCAGGCAGTATCAAATTCTGCAGCAAAACTCCAGGTGTATTGTCGTGGTTCCCGACAACTGTGGCCTGATTTCCTGTTTGAACCATGACGCAGCGGCTACACGTTGAATGCAGCTTTGATTGAACTCATTGACGAAAAAAGGAATTTGCAAAGTGGCAAACGTTTCACATTTTTTACGCTGGATTGCAGTCTTCGTGCTGCTGATTGAACTGCCTTCCACGGCGCTGGGGCAGATGGAATTTCATGAATCTCCCTACGGCATCGATCCGACTCAGATGAACGGCTCCTGCGATGTGTGCCAACAGGCATCAGGAGAACCGGACTGGTTCAACTCTGCGTATGGCGGTTTTGAAGCAGACGGGTTGGACTCGCAGTGCGGCTGCGAAGACCTGTCATCCATGGGGATGCCTGCGTTTGCAGATAGTGGCGATGGCCAACAGTTCGGCATGGAGCCCTATGGATGCGACTCCTGCGCGATGACGCCAAACATGTACGGTTATGCAGCGCCGATGGGATTTCCGTCGGCTTGCAATCAATGTAATCCCTGCGCGCCAGTTGGATGTGCGGCCCCGGCGTTTGGTTGTCAGTCGTGCTGTCCCTGCGGAAATGCTGCTCCGGTTTGGTTTGGTGCAGAAGCATTAATCTGGCGAACAACGTCGTCATATCTTCCACCAATTGTCACGACCAGTGAACCTGGCACTCAGGCAGGGGATGCTGGAGTCATCGGTCGGCCAGGTACGCAAGTGCTCTATGGCGGAAACGATCTGTTTACTGGAACGCACGGTGGGTTTCGACTGCGTGGAGGAGTCAACTTTGATCAGTGCGGCGTGAGCGGCATGGATGCAGAATTCTTCATGCTGGGGAATCGAAACGAAAGTTACCATGCAGTCTCCAATGGAACTCCGATTCTGGCCCGACCGTTTCTGAATGCTCAAACCGGTTTGAACGATTCTCAATTGATCGCATATCCTGGACTTGTCAGTGGCTTGATCGACGTCAACGCCAGGACCAGTCTGAATTCAGGAGCGTTGCATTATCGCGAAGTCTTCTGGAAAGAATGCGGTCCCGGCGATCCTTGCGCCGACAGTTGTTGGCGAAGTGCCCCACGTAGCTTTGCGTTGGGATTTCAGATCGGTCCGCGATTCATCAATCTGCGAGACACATTTGGCATCAATGAACAACTGACCGGCCAAGGCAATGCCGCTGGCGATCATTACTCGATTCAGGACTCGTTTCGCACCAGGAACCAGTTCTGGGGTGCTGAATTTGGATTGTTTGGCAATCGTCAACGTGGACGCTGGAGCCTTAATGGGGGAGCTCGTCTGGCAATCGGCGGTACTAACCAGCAACTTGACATCAATGGCCAGACTGCTGTGACGGCAGGTGGAATTACGACAACCAACCCTGGTGGTTTCCTGGCGCAGAGTACAAATTCAGGATCATTTAAACAGAAGCGATTTGCATTGGTGCCGCAGTTTGATGTGGGCATCGGCTATCAAATGACCAACAACTGGTGATGTTCTGTTGGCTACAGTCTGCTCTACTGGGGCAGTGTGCTGCGAGCGACCGAACAAATCGATCCAGCCGTGAACCCGGGCTTGCTGCCACCACCATTGCCGCAGAATCAATTGACGGGCGAGTTGCGGCCGAATGCGTTGATGCATGAGTCCAGTTTTCTGGCTCATGGGATTACACTTGGTTTGGAACGACGCTGGTAGCGGAAACGAGTTCAGGAACAAACCGGAAACTAAATCTCGTTCCGGGGCTCCAGCCCTGGAACGCAAT
>JBDNFT010000791.1:0-4238 GCA_041689695.1 Planctomycetaceae bacterium
CCATGCCGGTTCCGATCCGTCACAATCAAAGCGATCCAGCGTAGTGCTGATGGGGTGTTAATCCCGGATGCCACAGGCGAACCGATTTTGGTGATCGAGTTTCAAATGTATCCTGATCCGAAGATCTATGGGCGGGTGGTTGTCGAGATGGCGATTATTCAGGAGGAACACACGGGGCGTGAGGTGCAGGGGATTTTGATTTTTGGATCGAAAGAGCTTGATCCAAGAACAGCACCGTGGTCACATGTGGTATCAGTGTACTATCTGGACGAGATGTTGGCGGAGTTGGAAACCGCATCCCCCGGCCATCCACTAGTCGCGTTATTTCAGCCGTTGATCGAAAACAACAACAAACGGCTTCAAGAGAACGCAAGCCAGTACTATACTCAGATTGAAGCGTTCGCCACAGACGAGCGTTTGAAAGCCAAATTGACTGGTGTATTCATCGACTGGCTGCTTCAGCGTTTTAAAACACTTGGAAAAACGGAGATTGAAAAGATGTTGCTCGGCAAACTCCCCGACCTGCGTGAAACTCAGGCCGGTAAAGACTTGATTGCGATTGGTATCGAACAGGGTATCGAACAGGGTATCGAACAGGGTATCGAACAGGGTATCGAACAGGGTATCGAACAGGGCGAATTGATTGGTACGATTCGCACGTGCCAATCGTTGTTAAACAGCGCTGGCGATAGTGAAGAGAAACTGTTGACAAAGTCGATCAAAGAGCTAAATTCAATGGCGACAGACCTGCAGGCGAAGCTTCGCAAACGTCTTGGATCAGACCCAAGCTAGGGCTCGATGATGATCGAATGAAATCCAAAAACAAGATGATCAATCTTCTGGGCTCCAACTTGATCATGCTTTTGCTATTCGCGATTGGATCATCTGCAATATCGGTGGAACAGGCACATTGTCAGAGTATGAATGAATGATGCCCGACACGTGGTGCAGAAGACACGGAACTCGTGCTGCTTAATGACAAGTTGAAGTGCGAATTGGCCACCTACGATTCCTCAGAAAGTTTGGCTTAACAGTGGCGACATCGTCAGACCGCGTTACCATTTCGGCCGGTTGCCATATTTTGTGCAGTTCGTTTGAAGTCTGGAGAAAGATCTCGTGGGAAAATCGGTCGTGCTGGCTTATAGCGGTGGTTTGGATACGTCAATTCTGATCGGATGGCTGCAGGACGAAGGCTACGACGTTCACTGCCTCTACGTGGATCTCGGCCAACCCTGCGAAGACCGCGCGGCGATTATGCAAAAAGCCCGCGACATCGGCGCGAAGTCGGCGGAACTCGTTGACGTTACAGAAGAACTCTGCTGCGACTTTGCGTTCCCTGTCCTGCAATGGCAGGCTCGCTATGAAAATATTTATCTGCTTGGCACAAGCATCGCCCGCCCGCTGATCGCCAAGGCGTGTCTGCAGCGTGGTCGCGAAGTTGGAGCCGAAGCGTTCGTCCACGGAGCCACCGGCAAGGGCAACGATCAGTGTCGGTTCCAGTTGGCAGCAGAAGCTCTGGAACCCGGCATTCATATTATCGCTCCCTGGCGAATGAAGAAGTTCCGCGACCTTTTTCCAGGCCGCACGGAAATGCTCGCCTACTGCGAAAAGAAGAACATTCCGGTCAAGGCAACGTCGAAGAAGCCATATTCCAGCGACGAAAACTGCCTGCACATCAGCTACGAAGCGGGCGACCTGGAAGATCCAACCGTCGATGGCCAAAGCGTCATCGATTTTGGGATGACCGTGTCACCTCAGGAAGCACCGGACAAAGAAGAGAGCGTGACGATTGCCTTTCAATCCGGCGTACCGATCGCCGTCAACGGACAAGCACTGAGTCCTGCCGCTTTGGTTGTAGAACTCAACAAAATCGGTGGACGCAATGGCTGTGGTCGGATCGACATTGTGGAAAACCGCTTCGTCGGTATGAAGAGTCGCGGCGTTTACGAATCACCAGGCATGACTTTGTTGTATGCAGCTCATCAGGGCCTTGAACAAATGACACTCGACCGCGATCTGACGCACTTGCGGGATTCGTTGAGTCCTCAGGTGGCCGAAATGGTTTACTACGGCTTCTGGTACTGTGCGAAGATGGATGCGTTGATGGCCTTCATTCGCGAGACTCAGAAACCGGTCACCGGGGAAATTAAACTCACCCTGTACAAGGGCAATGTTCGCGTGAGCAGCCGCAAGTCGCCGTACAGTTTGTACAAGGCGGATATCGCGAGCATGGAAGCTGGCGGTTCGTATGATCAAACGGATGCCGAAGGATTCCTGCGAATCATGGGCCTGCCAGGCCGCGTTCAGGGCAGCGTGCGTCCGAGACCGTATTAGGTTATCACAACGCCGTTTTATTTGGTTCGCCAGGAATCTCCTGGACGAATCGGGGCACAGCGTAACCCGGCAATCGGGCGGCGAGTTGCTGAATTAACAGCCGACCTTGATCGCGATCAGCTTCAAAATGTGCTGTGCCGGAAACGCGATCAAGCTGATGCAGATAATACGGCATCACACCAATGTTGATCAGTCGTCTGCACAGCGTTTCCAGTGCGTCGAGATTGTCATTGATCCCCGCCAGCAGCACGGCCTGATTCAAAACCGGAACGCCAGATCGCACCATCATCCGAAGCGCGTCAACGCAGTCGCCGACAAGTTCGTTACCGTGATTCGCATGCACCACCATGATCGGCTGAGCCCGCAATCCAGCCAGCATCGCGAGCAACTCCGGCGTGACGCGTGAGGGCAGAACGATTGGAAGTCGCGTGTGAAGTCGAATACGCTCAATGTGTGGAATCTGATCAATGGCCAAACACAACGCCTGCAAGCGAGCGTCGTTCAGCATCAATGGGTCACCACCACTAAAAATGACTTCGCTGATTGATGAATCTGATGCGATTTCATCCAATGCAGGTTGCCAGTCCTGCAACCTCCGCGGTTCCTCCGCATACGGATAGTCGCGGCGAAAACAATAGCGGCAATGAACAGCACAGGCACTTGTCGCGATCAGCAACACGCGACCGGCGTACTTTTGAAGTACACCGGGGGTTCGTCTGGCGTCCAAGTCTCCCACGGCGTCGGCAACAAAACCATCCACCAAATCACTCTCAACCGCCAGAGGCAAAACTTGACGCAACAACGGGTCATCCGGGTCGCCCGGCGTCATGCGAGCCAGAAAATTTTCGGGCACAAGAACCGGAAACCGACGCAGCGTGTCTGGATCAGCAGCCTTAATTCCAGCAAAAATGAGCAACCGGCGGACCTCCGCATCGTCGGGATTCAAATCGACACGCTTCAGCAATTCGTCAACCGCGCGGACTGCGGATGCCATTTCTCGCTGCCAGCCAGACGGCTTCGCAGCGTTGGCGATGCCGGAAACATCGCTATTTGCAAGGAAGGCGTCAGGAACGGATGACATCTGGATTCACTCTGAGTATAGAACTTGTTAACGTTTCGCCCTGTTTTGGCGTTCTTTTGACCACAGTGTGTGGCGGAACACCCTCGGTTGACATCCGACCGCACGAATTTCAGACAAGATAACAAACTTCAAGAAGCAACTTCAATGGGTAGCATCCAAGCCGGCGAATTCAAAAAGGGAGTTAAGGTTGAGATTGATGGCGAGCAATACGAAATGCTCGAATGCTTTTTCGTGAAGCCAGGCAAGGGTCAAGCTCTGTATCGTACCAAACTGCGTAACCTGCTAAGAGGGTCGCGTTACGAAAAAACATATCGCAGCGGGGACTCATTGGAATCCGCTGACGTGCATCGCAACGAAGGTGTTTACTCGTACCGTGACGGCGATAACTACGTCTTTATGGACAACGCCACTTTCGAACAGCACAGTCTGCCTGCCTCCGTTGTTCAAGATGAAATGCGTTGGCTGATGGAAGGCGCGACGGTGGGTTTACTGTTCTGGAATGAGCGACTGATTTCCATGACTCCACCGCAGCATGTGATCCTGACAGTGACATACACAGAACCCGCAGCTCGCGGAAACACGACTAACAACGTGACAAAGCCTGCAACAGTTGAAACTGGTGCTGAAATCCAGGTTCCGGCCTTTATCAAAGAAGGCGACAAAGTGAAGATCGATACGGAATCCGGTCAGTACCATGAACGTGTGCAGGGATAAGAATCTATCGCGGGACGGGTCTCCAGCCCCGTCCCGCTTTTCCTGCTCGTCAATTGCTTGCTCTTAATCTTAATCGATTGGCGACGACCGATTAAGATTAAGATTAAGA
>JBDNFT010000792.1:0-4400 GCA_041689695.1 Planctomycetaceae bacterium
GGCAAACCATATGTTAGCCCGCATGATCGACTCACAGGAAGGCATGATGAAACGCCAGCAGGAAGCGCAGAAGGCTGCCAACGAAGCTACAAAGAAAGCACTAGAAGCGGCAAAATCAAATACCCCAACACCAGCGCCTCCGAAGTAGACGATACAAAACGGAGTTTTCAAATCTGCAGGACGGAACTCTCATCCTGCTCAAGCCGCGTGTTTCAGTGGCTCATTGCTGGACGATGCCGTCGCACGAACTACGATCTCCGCTTTTACGGTCTCCTGAAGCTCTTCCAGTGAGCAGCCAGCTCGATAGCCAAACTGAATCGACACGCAATCGCCTATCGCCACTTCCATGGGATCAGGGATCGGCAGGACCAGCTCATTCATCAGCCACTGCACCGCCCTGCCCTCACTGAGCACAAACGCCAGAAAATTATTCGTCAGCAATCCAATGGCATTGAATTGACCGCCACGATGGATCTCCAGTTGCACATCAACATGGAATTCGACGGCAAAGTCGGTCCCATAATCGATCGTGCTGCAGTAGTGTGGATCGGCAAGGCAAGACTCCTGCAAATTCGGCCCCGGTGGCTCGAAGAGTGGCACCGCCGCCGTGTATCCGGAAAAACAAAAATCCTGATGAATCGGCATGACAGCCAGCATTGAAGTCTCAGGAATGAAGCACGGCAACTGACCACCAAATTTCTGCCGATAACGGTCTTTGAAACTGTGGATGACGTCCAGTTGTTTCTCGCGGACCAGACCGACATGCAGCATTTCACAGATGACAACATCCACCGGTTCCGGTGGCAGATACGTCATCGCATCGGCTTGCACGACGGTGACTCGTTCGCCATTCAGATTGTCAGTCAGAAACGATCGAGACGCCCGAACCAACGCGGGATTGCGTTCGACGCACCAAACCTGCCGAGCCTTCTGAGCTGCGAACCACGACAGCACTCCGGTCCCACCGCCAAGTTCAAGCACTGTTCCATTCAGCGGCACTGCATGTTCTATTGCTTCTTTGAAGGGAATCATTCGCGACTGATCGCGAAGCATGTTGAAGTGATAATGCAACGGGATGAATTGCCCCAGCAGCAAGTCCTCAGGGACATTCGCAGGAATCTGTGTCACAGGTCGCTCGCAATCAGTGTTTACCGCCTAAAACCGGCCCGCCCGGTCCAGGGCACGGGATGCTAAGAACTCAACAAAAACAGGACAAGACCGGTATCAAATGATGGATGTAGAAAAGACTTTCAGGCTAAACTATATCCAACAAGAAAACTCCATGTCCTGCCACTCCGCAGGACGGATTACTCATTCCGTCCCGTCCCGCTGCTCTCCTGCCGTCAATTCGCCATGCATCAAATCCCATCTACAGTTCACACGATGCTTTGGCTCAGCGTTGCCATCAGCCAGGCAGCTCATGCCGTTGACGAGACACCAACCTCCACCGAAACTTTCAACCAGCACGTGGAGCCGTTCTTCGCGCAACACTGCCTGCGATGTCATAACGTCGATGAGATGTCGTCCGGGATTCGAGTCGATCATTTGACAGCTTCGATGGACGACAAACATCTGCGGCTCTGGGACGGTATTCGAAATCAGATCGCACACAAGGCGATGCCACCGAAAGACGAACCACAGCCGCCAGATGCCGAACGCCAGCAAATCATCGACTGGATCACACGGGGTCTCGACGAGGCCCGCAAACGTCCGACTCCGAAAAACGGCAGCGTCCGACGACTCACTGTCGCTCAGTATCGCAACACAATTCGCGAACTTCTGCTGCTGGAAGATGACGTCGCGGATGTGCTGCCGCCGGATGCAATTTCGCGGGACGGATTTGTCAACAATCAGGAGACTCTAACTCTCTCGCCATTGTTATTGGAGACATATCTCGACATCGCCGAACAGGCACTGGATCGATGCATCGTCGATCCAAAAACAAAACCCGTGATCCAGAACTTTCGAGTCGATATTGGGACTGCGATAAATCCAGCCCCTTGTCCGGACGATCTCATTCTGGGAGCTGACAGTCTGCTGCTGAACAATGCCGACTTCAGGGTGTCGCAACTTACGGCGCAGAAGCCTTTCGATTTCACTCCATTCGAAATGCAGACCAAGTTTCGATTCATCGAAGGCTATGCCGGTAACGACACCGTCCGAGACTGGCGAGAATACGACAGCATCTATCACGCCGTCTTTGCCTGTATGCGAGGAACCCACGGCTATCCCAAGGGGCTTGCGTACAGCACCGTCCCGGAAGGCCTGCTGCTGCGTCCGGCGATTCCGAGTGTCGAAGAATTCGGCGTTGAAAGCACGTACGGCCCGAAAGCCAACTTCAAAGTATCACTTCGTGAACTTCCAGATTACGGTCGTTTTCGAGTCACCGTGAATGCCGCAAAATACCATGACGGCCTGTTGCTTGATCCCGGTACTTTGGTAGCCGAACCACATGCAGATGCAGCGCAAGCAGAGACTTCGAACGTTCTGACATTGACCGATCCTGGAACGCATCAGACGATTCAGATCAAACAGCCGGGGATTTATCAGGTCGATGTTCACACAACGCCCATCGACGATGCCAACAAAGAAAAGCCGGCCGAAAAACCGTCGGAACTGAAACTCACGCTCGGAAATCGCGAGTTCACGGCAACGCTTCACCAGCCCGCGTTTCTTGTCGTTCGACTTCCTGCAGGAGAGCTGCGCGTCAGCGCGAACTATGCCGGAGCCGTTCCGCTGGAGCGGATCGTGCTGACGCCACTCGATGAACCGTCAGAGATCGCTCAGCGATTCGCGAGATTTGAAAAACGGGCACCGCGAGTCGGCGTGCATCTGGGATTGCGGCGGGATTGTGGCAGTACGTTGAGTCAGGTTGGTGAACCGCAGACCGTGTCGAGCGATGAAATCACTGCCTATCAATTTGAAGGTGCCATTCGCAACTTCCCAAGTCCGGATGTTGAAAAGCAAAACGAAAACTATCTCGCCGGTGTTCGAGAAATCGGCGTTCGCAGCGAATACACCGACGGCCGCGATACGCCGCGACTGTTGATTCGCTCCGTGGAATTTGAAGGGCCTCTGTACGATGCATGGCCGCCAGCGCCGCATCACAACATCTTCATTGATGATTTAATGGGGTCAGACCCTCGACAGCCGCAGAAAGGGTCAGACCCCATTAAATCCTATGCCCGTGACATCATTCACAACTTCGCCAGCCGCGCGTTTCGTCGCCCAATCTCTGCCACTGAAGAAACGGCGCTAATGAAAATCTATTCGACATCATTCGACAGCGGCGTGAATTTTCGAAACAGCCTGAAAGATACGTTACAGGTAATATTAACGTCGCCGCAGTTTTTGTTTTTAATCGAAAACAGTCCATCGCCCGGAGCTGAGCCAATCACGCCAGACGAACTCGCTTCGAAGCTGTCGTTCTTTCTGTGGAACGGGCCACCGGATCATGAACTTATGGATTCTGCTTCAACGGGAGCATTGCCTAATCAACTGAATTCACAATGCCAACGAATGATCAATGATCCGCGATTCGCTCGATTCCTACGCGAGTTCACGTCTCAATGGCTCGCGTTGGAAAAGTTTGACGTGCTTGAACCTGACAGGAAACGATTTCCGCAACTTACCCGTGATACTCGTTCGCAACTTCGTAAAGAGCCTGAAAAGTTTTTACAGCACCTCATCCGCAACAACCTGTCCGTGCGGCAACTGATCGAATCAGATTTTGTACTCGCCAACGATGTCGTGGCGAGTTACTACGATCTGCCTGAAATGCCCGAGTCTGGATTTGAATTCGTCGCGATTCCACATCACCGCGAAGAACTGGGCGGCCTGCTGACTCAGCCAGCCATTCTGGCCGGACTCTCCAACGGGCGCGAACCGAATCCTGTCAAACGCGGTGCATGGTTCGCTCGCAAATTCATTTCCGAACCACCGGACGATCCGCCACCCAACGTACCGGCTCTTGAAGAAGATACGAAAGGCATGCCGCTGCGTGAGCGACTGGAACGGCATCGTAATCAGCCCGGTTGCGTCCAATGTCATTTGAAGATCGATCCCTGGGGCGTACCGTTTGAGGAATTCGATGCCGGCGGTCGGCTGTTGCAGGAAACAGTCGATGCGCATTCAACACTACCGGACAAAACAACAGTGAACGGTGTGCAGGATCTGAAGAGATATCTGGCGAACGATCGCCTCGATCAGGTAGCATTCAGTTTCATGCGACATTTAACGGTTTACGCGATCGGTCGCGATTTGACGTACAATGAAACGCTATACCTGAAAGAACAAACGCTGGATCTAAAGCCTGATGGGTACCGAATGCAGGAACTCATTCGATTTGTAGTTCACAGTCCGATGTTTTTGGAGAAGTAGGTCCAGCCTGCCGGGCTGGA
>JBDNFT010000793.1:0-4276 GCA_041689695.1 Planctomycetaceae bacterium
ATCGTTTATTCCGCTGACAACGGTTACTACATGGGAAACCGCGGACTGGCGGGCAAATGGTCACACTACGAAGAATCGCTCCGCGTGCCGCTGATCGTGGCAGATCCTCGAGTTCCCCAAACAGAACATGGCAAAGTCACCGACGCGCTGGCACTGAATCTGGATTTGCCTGCGACGTTTCTGGACTGGGCTGGCGTCGAGATGCCCGAGCGGTATCAGGGACACAGTTTACAGCCGGTCGTCGCTGCTGAAAAACCGGCCGATTGGCGGACAGAAACTTTTCACGAACACTTCGCCGTTCGCAGTCGCATTCCCGCGTTTGAAGGCCTGCAAAACGAACAGTTCAAGTACGTTCGCTACTTCGATCATGCCAACTATGAGTTTCTACACGATCTGAAAAACGACCCCGATGAACTGATCAATCTTGCCGCTGATCCTCAGCATGCTGAAACGCTGCAAGCGATGCGGGAACGCACCACTGCTCAAGTAAACGAACTCGGCGGGCCGCTTGACCCATTGCAGGGAAAGTTCACCGCATCGACTGTGCCTCATCCGATCGCGTCGGCTGCAGTGGGTGCGAATCTGGACAAAGACGGATTCGTGCGAGTGTTCGATGGCAAAACACTGCGACACTGGTCCGGTGACTCCAAATACTGGTCTGTGGAAGACGGGGCTCTGACGGGCGTCACCGATGGTTCGTTAAAGGTGAATCAATTCATCACCTGGGAAGATTCCACGATCCGCAATTTTGATCTGCATGTGAAGGTGAAAGTCACCGCCGGTGGCAACAGCGGCATTCAGTATCGCGGCACGTCACGGCCTGATCTTGGGTTAGACATTGTGACTGGTTATCAGTGCGACGTTGTCGCGAACAACCCGAATTACAATGGCATGCTTTACGAAGAACGAGGCCGCCGAATCCTGTCGCACACCGGCGAGAAAGTCATCATCGACCCGAAGGGCCAACCGTGGGTTGTCGGCGAGATGCCTGTCAAAGAATTCGCAGCCGACGAATGGCACGACTTTCGAGTCCTGGTGGAAGGCAATCATCATCAGCACTGGATCGATGGTCATCAAACTGCCGATCTGATCGATCTCGACGAAAAAGGCCGAGCCCTGGAAGGCGTCCTGGCGGTGCAGGTTCATGTCGGGCCCGCGATGAAGATTCAATACAAGGATTTCCGAATCAAACACCTGCCCGACAACCTGCCTCTGCAAACGGCAGACGCTCACCCGATCCCGAAAGACGCTCACGGCGTGCGGCCGCAGGGACAATTGCCAAAAGACTGGAAGCCACCGGTCTACGGTGAGCAGTGACATCCGATCAGGCAAACAGCTCATTCACGACGTTGCCGCCATCGGGACCCGTGAGGCGGTGGTCGCGGCCTTCGTGCCGAAACTTCAGATCATTGGCCGACAACCCAAGTGAATGCAGGATCGTCGCATGCAGGTCGCGGAAATGGACCTTACCTTCGACAGCTCTGTCGCCCGTGTCGCTGGTCTTTCCGTGAACATGACCTTTTTTCACGCCGCCACCGGCCAGCCAAAACGTGAAGCCGCTTGAGTTGTGGCCGGTTTCATCTTTACCGTCGTACGGTGTCAGACCGGGTCGACCAAATTCACCGCCCCAAATAACGAGAGTGTCTTCCAGGAGTCCGCGCTGATCAAGATCCTGCAGCAGAGCGGCGACCGGCGCATCGACGGTATCGCAATTGGCCTTCAGGTCTCGCCGATGATTTTTGTGCTGGTCCCAGCCGCCGTGATTAACTTCAATGAATCTCACCCCGGCTTCGGCAAAGCGTCGTGCTAACAGGCACTGGCGTCCGAAGTCCGTTGGACGGCAGGTGCCAATCTGCAGCTTTTCGCCAACGCGATACTGTTCGAGAGTGTCCTGCGTTTCGTCGGACAAATCCAGAAGTTCCGGAGCCGACGCCTGCATGCGGAAGCCGAGTTCCATTGACTGAATCACGCTGTCCAGTTTGTCATCACCGCGTCGATCGTCCAGATGCTTTCGGTTCAGTGACTGCACAAAATCCAGTTGCCTGCGTTTGGCCGCCAGCGGCAAATGATTGTTGCCGACATTGCTGATGGTGGCGGCTGACATGTCTTCGCCGTTCACACCAATCGGTGTGCCGTTGTAAATCGAAGGCAAAAAGGCACCCGTATAGGTCGAGCTCTTCGATGTGTTCAGACTAATAAAACCGGGCAGATTCTGATTCTCCGTTCCCAGCCCGTAGTTGATCCATGAACCGAGGCTGGGGCGTTTCCGAAGACGCTCGCCGGTATGCAGTTGCAAAAACGATTGCGCGTGAATTCCCGTGTCTGCGTACATGCCGTTGATCACGCACAGTTTGTCGGCATGTCTGGCTGTTTCGGGCATCAGTTCCGAAATCCACAGACCGCTGTCTCCATGCTGACGAAATCGCGCAACAGAACCGGGGTGCTGCTTCTTTCCCGTCTGCGGTTTGTAGTCGAACGTGTCCATCTGAGCGGGACCGCCGCTCATGCAAAGAAAGATAACGCGCTTTGCCGTCGCTGGTAGCCGTGGCGTTTGAGGAGCAGGATCGTCCAGCCCGGCTGCAGACGCCTGCTGTGCGTAGAGGCCCTGAAGAGCCAGATAGCCAAAACCGCAACTTGCGGATTGCAACATGCTTCGTCGTGAGTGATTCATGGTCGATAATCTTCAATCCACGTAGCGGAACTCATTCGTGACCAGCAACGCCTGGCACAAACTCGCCCATGCCTTATCTTCAGAATCCAGTTCAATTTGCGTGACTCGCAGAAATTCACCTGCGTTTTGAGTTTCATCAGGCGTCGGGTTACGACCCAATGCCTGCTGCCACACCAAACGGATACGGTCGTCGTTGTCTTCTGTTGCCTTCGTCACAACATCCGCCAGACGTTCAGCCTGCTTGATCACACACGGACTGTTGTAAAGATGCAATGCCTGATTAGGAACGGTGCTGACGTCTCGCTGTCCGGTCACTGCCGTGAAATCGGGCAGATCAAACGCGGCGAGTTCCGGCGGCGGCGAACTTCGCAGATAGCACAAATACACACTGCGGTGATTGCTGGGCTCATGCAGATTGCCGGCAAGATTGACCAGAATGTCACGATGCCGAATGATCGAACCATCGGCGGGAGTGAGGTCCAGTTGTCCGCTGACCTGCAGCATGCTGTCCCGCAGCGATTCCGTATCCATTCGCCGCCGCACGTGGCGCGTGAGCAGTGCGTTGGCTGGATCGGCGTTGAGCAAGTTTGCATCCGCATCGCTGCTGAGCTGGTACGTTCGGCTCAGCACGATGTTTCGAATCATCGTCTTCATCGACCATCGCTCGTTGACGAATCGAATTGCAAGATGGTCGAGCAGTTCGGGATGAGTTGGTCGTTCGCCGTAGACTCCGAAGTCATTTGGCGTTCGAACAATTCCTTCACCAAACAGGTGCTGCCAGATTCGATTGACCATCACACGGGCCGTGAGTGGATGACTGCCTTGAGTCAACCATTGAGCCAATTCGAGACGTCCGCTTTGCTGCGGATTGATCACAGGAGTGTCGGCCGATTCGATCCGGCACGCCGACAGAAAACCCCGCAGCACAACGTCACCCTGCTTCTTAGCTTCGCCCTTGATATTCAGTTTGCAGTCTGCTGGCTGCTTTGCGTCACGGACTCCCATCGCCAGTGGCGTTCCGACCGGCCACTTTGACTTGGGAATCGGTTTTGGAATTCCAGTATCCGACTCCAGCACAAGCACAGTCTCGACGAAGTCTTTGGGCGGCGGCACATGGACGGCGGCCTTGAGCACATGCAGGTCCGTTTTCGGAGCCGTCAGCCCTTCGTTGGCGGCGGTACCCCACATGGTTTCGGAGCTGGTGAAGATTCCCGCCATGGCGTAATAATCGCGAGTGGGAACGGGATCGAATTTGTGATCATGGCAGCGTGCACAGGCCACACTGATTCCCATGACACCGCTGCTGACCACGTCGATCTGATCTGCCACGACATCCATATCGAAATTGTCATTCATCGCCTTGGCGGGTTTGGCAGCCATCGCCAGAAAACCGGTGGCAATCAGGTGACGATCACGCTCAGCATCGGACTCTGCCGGTAACAGGTCACCGGCGATCTGTTCGATCAGAAATCGATCGTACGGCGTGTCGGAATTGAATGCCTCGATCACGTAATCTCGATATCGCCATGCATGCGGGAACGTGGGATTGCGACTCAGACCGTCGTTTCCGTTTGATTCTGCGTAGCGGGCAACATCCAGCCAGTG
>JBDNFT010000794.1:0-2968 GCA_041689695.1 Planctomycetaceae bacterium
GATCTGTCCTCAGATCTGCATCCTTCGGCTCGGTCAATTCACAATGGACCGCTCGGTTTGCAGACTCGCCGATGGTAAATCTCTCCTGCCGATCACCTTAACGCCAAATATCGATTTTCTATCCAGCGTAAGAATGTCAGAAACGGATTCCTCAATGAACCAGCCGTCGCCATCCGTAGATCCCGAAAAAGACCAGCGTCTCAACTCGGTTCTTGCAGAATATCTGAAACGTAAAGACGCCGGGAGGCCCGTGAACCAGAAGGCGCTGCTTGCTGCGTATCCGGATCTAACCGATGCTTTGCAATCCTGGTTTGACGGCGAAGCCCTGATGGCAGGAGGTGTTCTGGCAACGACTAAACCTGGCAAAGTGCCACCTCGCTCCAGTGTCCGAGAGACGATCCGGCCGAATGCTGTGGAATCGGACACCGCCTCTGAGTTTGCGCCCCGTATATTTGGTCGGTACCAGTTGCTCCGACCGCTGGGCGAAGGCGCGATGGGAAGTGTGTTTCTGGCAAAGGACACGACGCTTGATCGCCAGGTTGCGTTGAAAGTTCCAAAGTCCGAAGGCACGGGCAATGCCGAGTTCATGCAGCGATTTACGCGTGAAGCCAAAGCTGCCGCAGCATTAAAACACCCGAATATTTGCAGTGTCTATGACGCCGGTGAACACGAAGGAACTGCATGGGGTGCGCGACAAATAGCAGTTTTGGGGAAATTTGGTCTATTCGATTCGGTTGGTTTTTGTTCCATTACGTCGATACCACACCCGAATTCAGGAGGGATCCGATGGGAACGAGAACTCTGGGCGAAATGACGACGCCGACGAAGAAACTGCTGGCATTTTTTCAACACAGCCGGGATGGCTGGAAGAACAAGTATCTGGACCTGAAAAAGCGGGCCATTTCGTTCTCCAATCAGGTTCACGCAGTTGAGAAAAGTCGCGACACCTGGCGGGTTCGAGCGAAAGAAGCCGAGCAGCAGCTCGCGGAATTGCAGTCAAAAAAAAAGTGAACCAGAGCCAACCTGCGCTGAGCTAATCGTCCATCCTCAGGAAAACAGGACGGGCGTTAATGGTGAACTTGTGCGCGTGCGGGATCACGAACATTCTCTGACCACGATGATTTCGTGCGTGCGGATGTACCTGAGGGCGGCCATCAGTTTTCGTGCCTGTCCGGCGGTCCTCACTGTGCTTCAGCCGAATCTGATCGGGTTCGACAGAATTCCGGCGGCTAATACTGTTCAGTCCTGGGTGCAGGGGAAAGTCGGCAGACTGGCAGGAGTCGTCAGCGATCAAGGGGCCGATTTAGTGAAGGGAATTGGCCTTCTGGTTGAAAAACAACTCCGCGATACGCCTGACGAGACGGCGACCAAGGTCTTCAAAGATTTTTCGCATGCGTCATCGCATATCTTTAAGGCCCGTCTGTTGGCGGACCCGCGATGGACCGAGTTTCTGGGTCTGTGCGGGACGACTCAGCCGAGAATTAAGCAGACTCCTTTGGGAGGTATCGCTCCGCCTTCGCAAAAAGCGAAGGGCCGCTATATGAACATAGGCAAGATCATTGAGTGGGGCGAAGGCATGATGCCACACCTTGTCGGCGAAGGCGGAAAACTGCCCCCGGGCCTGACGGTCGATCAGATTCGCAAGCATTTTGGCTGGCTTGTGCCGTTCCGTCGATCACTTCAAGTATGGGGGCAATTGCACGAAATCCGAGAACGCTCGTTGGCGTATCTTCGGATCGCTGGCTATCACGCGACGGCGGCGGGAGAGGTGAAATTCAGGCTGGCGTCGATGAGGACAAGTGATTCGACACGGCTGATGGTGGATCAGATTGTGAACCTGGTGAGTGAACAAAGTGAAGGTCTGGAACTTGGCCAAAGCTATCCCGCGAGCACCGAGATTCTGGAATCGCTGATCGGAAAAGGCAAACAGATGCAATTCCAGAACAGTTGCCAGGGCTTCACAAAAATGCTGGCGGCCATGAGTGCGGTGGTAAGCAAAATCGACGAACCATTCGTCGTCGAGGCCCTGGAAACTGTCCGGGAGCAGGACCTTCGCACCTGGGCTCGCAACACCGTCGGACTCACCATGGCCGCTATCCGCAGGATCGTTCTCGGCGGAACAAAAGTCACCTAAAAAGATTCTCGACTGATTGCTATTTGTCGCGCACCCCAGGAACTGCATATATCACGATGGATTTTATTGACGGCGTTCCATTGTCTCGCTTCATAGGCTCGAGCAAGCTTCAGTCGCTCGAAAGTATTCTGCGAATGCTTCGAGTCATCGCGGATGCGGTCGGACATGCTCACAGCCACGGCGTCGTTCATCGCGATTTGAAACCGGGGAACATTCTGGTCGATGCGAACCTGAATCCTCACGTGACAGATTTCGGCCTCGCACGACGAGCTGAAACTTCGGACGAATCACGACTCACACAGGAAGGACTGCTCATTGGAACGCCGGCCTACATGGCCCCCGAGCAAGTGATGGGGGAACAATCAAAAGTGGGACCTCGCAGCGACATCTATTCGCTGGGCGTCATCTTCTTTGAAATGCTGACCTGCCGATTGCCGTTCGAAGGCAGCGTGCCGCTGTTGCTCGCCAAAGCTCTGCGCGATGCTCCGCCCGCTCCAAGTGATATCAAACCCGATCTTTCCGGCGACGTTGATGAACTCTGCCTGAAATGTTTGAAGAAAGAACCGAGCCAGCGGTACGCCACAATGAATGAAGTTGTAACGGCCATTGATACGTTGCAGGACAGGATCAGGAACAGACCGAATCCCATAATTGAAGATGAGGCATGGCGTTCACGTGTCAAGAAGGACAAGCCAAAGAAGTCGCCTCCTGCGTCTGACAAGCCGAAGAGAAACCTGCCCGACGTTCTGGGTCTATCGCTTGACCCAGGCGGGATTATCCTGCCCGTCAAGGCACCGATCTCAGATCAGCAGGATGCCAAGAAAGGTACACGCA
>JBDNFT010000795.1:0-2928 GCA_041689695.1 Planctomycetaceae bacterium
AAAACTGCGATTTCCGTTTCGGTCGCCTAGTCGCAAACAATTCAACAGGAGGGCGCAGAGGCAGCAGAGAAGCACAAAGACAAGCAATGCGATTCTCTGCTCTCTCTGCGCCCTCCTGTTCAAAACTGCGATTTCCGTTTCAAAAACTAACGAATGCTTTCTCGAAGCGCCTGCAGGTGGCGGCATGGGCCGTTGCGGACGCCGAATTTGAAGTGCCAGCTACAGCGGCATTTGCCTTTGCGAATAATGCCATCACCATCAATCAGCACTTCGCAACTTTGGTTTTCGACTTTGCCGGTGATAATTTCGCCACCGCGCGGTGCCGGCTGGCGAGTTTCCACTTTTGCTTTTTTCGCGGCGATGATTTGCTGAGCCCCCGCGAGTTCCGGATGCGGCTCGCCGAATTCACGATCAGACAATGCCATGGGCAGGATCTGTCTCCAGCGGAACACGCCTGAGTGTAAATCGAAAATCGCCTGGCCTCGCAAGGCCAGTTGATTCATGATGGAAGCGGATTCCGCCCCCGGGCCGGAAGTCAGCTCGCTCATCGACATCATACGCTGTTGACTCAGCCGTTCAGCCGCCAATGCAACTTTCGCAAGACTTGGCTGGCTGGGCGGCAACAACATCTGCACCGCGCTGCCGCGAGTCCAATCGTTGGTTGTCCAGCCGCTCAGCCCCAAAGTCAGACGCATGTTGCCCATCTGCACAACCCAGAAACTTGGCAAGCCTGTACCCAACAGATAAACGTCTACGTGCGTCGCCAGCGGTAACAATCGCGCCAGACTCAGCAGCCGACGACGTCCCCAGATGCGCACTGGTTCCGTCGCCGGACCGTGATAAACGGTTGATGGACTCTCGATCGCCACGTTCCATGGCTCTAAGACGAGTCGCGGCGACTTGCCATCCGCAAGCTCGAAGCGTATCGCACGCGGGCCGTGCTTTTCCCGATGACGTTTCAGCCATGCCAGCAGCGAGTACACGGCATCGACGCCAAGCGTCACCTTCTTCATTGGCAACGCCATCGCGGCCTGCAACTGCATGAAACCACGCAGCCATCCGTCTGGCAGCTCAATCTTTTCTTCGCGGTAATCTTCGCGATCCGAAGTCTGAACTGTGAATCCTTCCGGATTGATATTGAACCGCGTCTCACGATACGTTCGCAGCGACTGGAAGTTGTGATACAAGTCCCACGAATAGTCCACATTTGTCGTGCCGACGCAGGCGTCCTGAGTTTTCGCAAAGCATGAATCACGATCGATCGTCAAACAACCGTAACTGGATTCGTCGGTCGAGAAACATTCAAAGAAGACAACGTCGTCAGCCACAGTGATCACGGGATCATACGGCATCAGACGTCGCCAGAGCGTTTCATTTTCTTCCCTCAGCCGCACATTCAACTGAGATCGCGCTTTCCAGTATCGATCCAGCGCCGCACGATGTTGTTGTTGCATTTCGGCGGTTGGCTTTGGGGCACGTCCCGCCGCTACCGTTTCACGAGCCGACTGCATGGCGTCGATTCGGATGGCATGTTCGCGCGACGCCTGTTGTTTCTTCCATTCTTCATAGGCGGATTTGTCTCGTGGCTTGAACGTCAGATCATTGATCACGACATCATGCAGCGTGCTGATCGCTTCGCGAAATCGAATTGGTTCCTTTAACGCAGCATCCAGAGCCACCTTGTCGCGCGATAGATTCGGGGCGAGATCCAGAATTCTCTGGCCACCTGATGACTGCCGCAGTTGACTGCGGCCGATGTAGCTGACGTTGACGTTCATGGTCGGAATTTACCAGCATTCCAGGACAATGGTCAACTGGTACAGGATGAGATCGCAATGCAGTCGGAATATGCCGTCAATTCGTATTTCAAGGTTTCATTCGACGAACGAATTATCGACAATTCTCCATTCCACAGAATTCAGACATCACACCGAGACCCAAAGTCATCGCTCCATGAAGATACAACAATTTTTTGAACACTACGGAGTAAAAATCAATCCGTTCAGCCAGGAAGACGCTCAATCGGACCACATTTTTCAACAGCATTGTGCTGAGACGATTTACCATCCAGCGTGGGACAAGGTTCTGGGCGATTGCCGCAATCCAAGTACCTCCATCGTTTTCGGCGAAAAGGGATCGGGTAAGACGGCCATTCGGTTGCAACTGATGAAAGCGCTGCAGGAACACAATCACAAGTATCCTTCCGAACGATCTTTTGTGATTAGTTACGATGACCTGAATCCATTTCTGGATACATTTCGAGATCGTCTTCGCGGCAGGAAGCGGAATCCGGATCTGGCGTTGAAGGAATGGCGTTTATGGGACCACATGGACGCCTTACTGACGCTCAGCACACGTCGTTTATGCAACGTGATTGCCGATCGACATCTGCAGGACCCTGATATTTCACTGCAGCAGATTCGTGATCTGTCACGCCAGCGAAAGCGGGATCTGCTGATGCTTGCCGCGTTCTATGATCAGTCGTCTGATCAATCGCATTGGCGACGCTGGAAAGATATTCGCTGGCGAATCGGCTTTCTGACGCCGACTGTTCACTGGCGATTTCTGGTGGGTGTTGTGGTCACAATCTGCGCGCTGCTGTTCGCCTTGCGAGGACTTCGCACTGAAGGCATGGCGGCTTTGAGTGCTTTGAAATCATGGTGGCTCTACGTCGTGATCGGCGCAGGCTGGATTCCGTATCTGAAACGAACGGCAAAACTCTGGTGGCGAGCTCGACAGATCGCGAAACAAGTTCGAATCCTGGAACACGGCACGTCGTCGCTGCGAAAAATTCTGGCTCGATTTCCCGCATCAGAAATTGACGACCAGCCGATGCCGTCGCGCGATCGCAGCGATGACCGTTACGAGTTGCTCGCGAAACTGCAGCGATTGCTGAAGCCAATGGGTTTCACAAGCATCATTGTCCTG
>JBDNFT010000796.1:0-4649 GCA_041689695.1 Planctomycetaceae bacterium
CGCACTGGGAAGTGTGCGTCACCCTCTTTCTGCTTACCTGCTGATTCCGATGTTGCAGGACGGTTCATCTCGCGTGCGACAGGCTTCGTTCCAGGCCCTGATTCAGTTGATTCAGCCCAACACAATTGATTCCATTCTGGTAGCCTGCTTATGTAGCCAGACACTCCGGACTCTCATGGTGGAAACTCTCCGGCTGGTGACGGAGACAAAGCGTTTCGCTTTTTTTGATCTGCTGCGTACCGCCCACATGGACGGCCAGCCTGAGTTAGGCACTGTAGCGAATTGGCTGCGATTCGAGTTCAGTAAAGAACTGGCCGCACCGCGACCTAACGCCTTGCCGAAGGCAACGAAGGAAAACAGGCCGCCGATAGCAAATCCAGTGAACTCGCGTGGATCCCAAACCAAAGGTTCGCCACACGGGGAATCGCCGCATTCCAGAAATAACGGCAATGGCACGCCGAAGGTATCTGACAATCAGTCCTCCATCTCAGACATCTTCAATTGGGACCATGATTCCAATCCGGAAATCACAAGTAGTTCGTCCAATACGAATGGAACTGAGACAGCCGCTCAAAATTCAAATCAGCAGAAACCCACGAATAACAGGCAGCCGAGAGCTAGTGACAGTCCGGTCGCGACGAACGTTTCTGATAAGTTTGATGAGTATGCCAGCGACGTCATGTTGGCGGACAGCGATGCGGACATAGATTTTTTCAATGTGATGACGGAGTCCTTTAGTTCGGATCCCGAGATCAACCATCTGACTGAAGCAAATGATTCGACTTTCGAGTTGGATTTCGCATCAAATGGATCGCAGACATCCATGTCCTTGAGTGGGCTGTTGGCTGCACCAGAGTTCCCCCGAATCCCCCCTGCGGCTATGCCTCAGCGTCCAACAATGCCCGCGTTTCAGCCCAACAGCAGGATGTTGAACACGCCTCCGCCGTTCAATCTTACGGGCTCATCACCATTGATTCCGGCATTTACGAATTACCCGTTGCAGCCTGCCATGGGCGGATTTCCGATGCCTCCGATGATGGTTGGTCCGTCAATGCCACCGTCCGCCGTCAATTATTCCACGCAATCGATTGGAGGACATCAGGAAACGGCAACTCCGCCAGCATTGAACATCGCTGTCACGACAGATAATTCAAACCATCAGTCGCCAATTGCAACCTTGACAGGCACAATTGATAGCCATCAAGACGAGGCAGATTTTGCAACCGTGGAGAAGGCCCGAGCCGAAAAAGCGAAAGCCAAATCCACCGCACGACTCGCGGCGGCCAGAACAACAGCCTTTCAGGCCATGCACAAGGATGCGGAGGAAATTCCTAAATCTCTGCCGAGACTGATCAACAAAAAAGTCTCGAAGCTGATGATGACACCATCGACAAAGATCGATGAAATCATCGAGCAGATTAAGCACTTGGGAGCAACAGGAAGCCCCACTGTCCTGTCGACGATCAGTACCTATTGCCAAAAACCTGCCAAAGTCATACGAGAAGCCTGCGCCGACGCTTTAGGTGATGTCCCGCATCAGGGTTCGGCTCTGCTGCTATTGAAGTTGCTGGCCGACTCATCAGGAACCGTCGCTGAAGCCGCTGTGAAGTCGCTCATGAAACTGGATCAGGAGCCAACACGTCCTGTTCTACTGGCTGCTGGCCTTTGCGGCTCAAGCTTGCGAACAGTGATAAGCGCCGGGGTCGAATCATCTACGGATGAGAATAAGCCCGAATGGGAAAAGTATCTTCTCGAGGTAATCCGGGGCGACGATACAGAGGCGACTGCTTTTGCCATTTCGCTGCTGGCAAGGATCGCCGGTGAAACGCATCTGGAGATTTTCCAGCGACTGGCCAGTGATCCGGCACCGGTGATTCGAGCAGCAGCGATTGAAGCCTTGTCGCGTACGCAGGCCAAGCGAGCCATCTCACAGATCAATAACGCACTGGAAGATAACGACGCGACTGTACGGGCTCAGGCTGCGATGTCAGTCGCAACAATGTATAGTCCCCGCAGCATCGAACTGCTCCAGAAGCTGGTGTTTGACGACAATCTGGTTGTTCGCCGTAATGCCGCTCAGTCCATGTCCAAGATTGACGAATCGGACCTTTCCAAAACGATTGCAAAGGCATTGGACCAGGAGACAGATGCGACTACTGTTGAGTATCTTCTTGCTGCTTTGCAAAGGAATGGTGGGGAAGGTTCACTGCCGATTCTGCAAAGATATATTGAAGGGGAAGGCTCTCAATTTCGTGAGCAGGCAACGAAAGCTCTTCGCAAATTGAAGATCCCGGCGAGTGTACCGATTTTCCGCCGACTTCTGGATGACCACACACCGGCTCTGCGTCGTCAGAGTATCGAGCAGCTCGCCGTACTCAAATCAGAAAGCGTGCTTCCCCGCCTTAGAGAAATGCTAAAGCAGGATCCTGACGAAACAGTCCGAAGTGCCTGCGCCCGAGCCCTTGGCGACTTTGGTGATTCCACATCGTTACATCTTCTTGAGGAAGCGCTGGAAGACCATCCATTGGTGCGTCTGCAGTGTGTCATCGCATTGGGTCGACTGGGCCAGGCGTCTGCCGGCTCTATTATGCTGGGACTGCTGCAGGATTCGCAGCCGGAGATTCGTTACCAGGCAGTGCGCGCGCTGGCACAGTTGAAGCTTGAAGGGACAGAAGAATCGATCCAGGCCCTGATGAATGACAGCGATGAAATGGTCCGCCGCGGAGCCGAGCAGTCGCTGCAGGATCTGGGGATGACCACGGCCCAGATTCGAAAAAAGAAAATCTACCGCAGAGTGTCTTCAATTGCAGTCAGATTTGCCCCGTCTGCTTTTGTCGGAGTAATCCCAGGTGGCTCAAAAGTCTTGCTCACGTTGATTTTTTTGGTCATCAGCGTTGGAGGATACTTCACCTTTGGCAACCTGAGATTATTCGCGACAGGTGGCGAAAAATTGCGTGCAGGTCGAGTAACGGCCGTTGGTATCTCGGGATCTACTAAAACCGCCGCAGTATTACGGCATCGGGGAGTACTTGACATTTGGTCTGTGGCAGAAAGTAAGCTGGTGGATCGAGTTCAGGCTCCTCGATCAGCGATAGGACTATTCTGCGAAGAGAGTGGCGGAGTCCTGCTTAACTCACAAACTTATCTGACGCGTCTGGATCCAAAGTCTGACTATTCAGAAGTGGAAGCACAAACGATCAAATTTGATGCCGCCCCTTCGGCATTGTATTTCCATCAGAAAAGCAACAGTATCTGCGCGTTTTTTGCGGCTGCAGGAACAACCAAGCTGCGAGTTATTGACGCGTCCACACTTAAAGAAACAAAGACATTTACTATCAGCGGTGAATTCTCAAGAAGTTGCGTCGTGAGTCCGGATTACAGCCTGGCTATGATGGTCGAGCCATCAGGAAACATTACCTTGTGCGATTTGAAGACAGGTGAGGTCGTACATGCTTCTGCAAAGCAAATGACGGGCAGTGACAGCATGGGAACCGTTTATGGAATCACGTTTACAGACGACATGAAGTACGTGTGCTTTTGCACGGAAAAAAGTTTCCTGGCGTTGACAGTGAGTGGCATGGAATTGGTAAAGAACCTGCCAAGCCCAGACGGCTATAGCTTTATCGCAGGGCAACCTGTGCCGGGCACTTCCGACGTTGTTGTGATGTCTTCAGTCGGCAAGATCTATCGGTTCTCGAAGGACTTCAAAGAGACGACGGAGTCAGCAATAGAACAGACTTCTCTATCAAATATGTTTGACATTTCGGCAATGGGTACTGGTGGTGACCTCATGATTGTTGCGAACTCCGAAGAAACTGGCTTTGACGTGTTCAGCTCGATAGAGGAAAAAATATTGATCGCCGGATTAGAGAAGCCATAGGTCGCTTCACAAGCGTTCCACGTTTTTTCGTATCGATGGAGACATTTCCCATGGGGCGATTGTTCGTTCCTCTCCCTGAGACGGTGTCTGGATCGACCGTCAATCCTTAACCATTGTTTAACAGCACTGCCGGACTGTCCTCAAATCGCATTCCTTCTCAATTGACATGCGAGTTGCCCCGACGCTGCAGCCAAAACTCGCAAACTGCCGGACTTCTGTTTCGAATGACTAAGGCCACCTCAACACAAAAACATTTGTATTCTACAATCGTTTTGCCACCGCAGCGAAACGGCCAGTTTGGATGCAGTTTGTTCGTCACTTTTCTACTAAGTCTGATTCCCTACTGCACGATTGGAACTTTCCAGTTTGTGAACTGGGACGACAACATTTACGTTGTCAATCGACCCGAGATTCAAAATGGCCTCACTTGGGAAGGAATCGCGTGGGCGTTCACCACGTTTTCAAACTCGAATTGGCATCCGTTGACATGGCTTTCGTACATGCTCGAGATCGAGTTGTTCGGTCTCGACTCCGGTGTCATGCATCTGACAAACTTGGCACTGCACGGTCTCAATACCGTTTTGGTGGGTTTGTTGATCCAAAAACTGACAGAAAGTGAGTCGCTCGCCATTGGCGTTGCCCTTTTCTTTGGCATCCATCCACAGCATGTGGAAACTGTTGCCTGGGTATCAGAACGCAAGGAACTTCTGGGAGTCTTTTTTGGTCTGCAGTCGATGGTTCTCTGGCAGGAATACGTCATCGGGAGAAA
>JBDNFT010000797.1:0-3021 GCA_041689695.1 Planctomycetaceae bacterium
CTCCACCAAGTGCCTGGACTTTCAGAGGCAATCCATCAATCGCAAGGCTGTATTCTCCAAAAACCTGTTTTGCCACGGGCTTGCAGAATTCGGAAGCATCACGGCCAATCGCGACTTTGATAGTGCTGGTATTCGCCTGTACCGAAAGACTGACTTCCATCACCATATGAAACTGGGGTTTCTCCACGATAGTCAGCAGTTCACCAGCAATCAAACTCTTCTCCGCTGATGCAGCATCCGCCGGATCCAAATTTGTTTGACGCAACAGTTTCACTGGGACACTGCCCTCTTTTCCATAACGTTCCACAATGCGTTCAGCCGCGTGCTTCGCAGATTCGTGATCGATGACGTGAAAGAACGGCAGGCTGACAGCATCCGGCGCAACGGCGGCATTCTGGCTGCGTGGATCGCGATACGGCAACAATTCGGAAACGCTGAATGTTTCATCGTTGTCGAGATCCCGGAACCGCAACGTTCGCGAAGAGTTACGGAGCTCTTCTTCAGAGATCGCTCCATCGTGATCGACATCAACCAATGACGCCAGCCGCACGGCATCGTCAGCGGCTTGCGGTTGAGCAATCAGATCAAAGGCACGGGGAATGTGGTTGCGCAGCCATTCAACAAAATCTTCCACAGCAACATCTGCAGGCGTTTGATCAGAAGCAGTCGTATTCGCCGAAGACGCATGCATTGCTTTCAGAATGTCCGAAGCATCACGGACACTAATCAACTGCTTAATACTTTCTGTAAGCAGATTCAGTTCACTGGCGTCCAGTCGTCCGGATTTATCAACATCCATATCTTTAGCTAAAAATTGAGCCACCCATTCTCGATAGGGAACCCTGCTGACCGTCAGATGCAAATCAACGAACACTGGTCCCACTGGAGCGAAGATGATCAAAGTTGCTCGATCTTCTGCCGGTGATTGTTCGGGCTGTTGACAATACGCCACGCCAGAAGCTGCAAACACAAAGTACATTGCCAGATACCATGCGATGCTGTTGGTCATTGGCTGACCGACTTGATTTTTGCTGACCATGATGGGCTCCAACACCGTATAGACAGACCTTTTATTGCATTGAGTCTACCAATTGCCAACGAATCTGTCGCGTTGTGCGGGCCAACGATGCGTTACGGCATCATATGTCGTACGGCCGAAACAGGGCCATTTCCAGTAAGCTCAAAAATCACTGATGTTTGCCAATCTTTACGCACTTTCCGCTCGTGGCATCATTTTTGTTCATACTCGTAGAGTGGTGGAACAGAAATTTTGCAAAACGCCGTCACCGGTCCCCTTCAAGACCAGTGGGCAATGATTGATGAACAATGTGTCACGGCACATTGAAGTAAAACCAGAGGTGGCACGGTGAAGGCTCTTGACGTCGCATTAATCTGCAGTGGATCTCCAGGATTCCTACGCAGTCTTGGCACCCTCCTGGCAGGGCGCTGCAGGCTGATGGAATGCTATTCGATCCCGGAAGCAACGCAGATGATTCAGTTGCATGTGCCCGACTTCGCCATCTTTGATGTTCGCGCGGCCTCGCCGCAACAATTGGCCCGCACGTTCGCCGCAGTCAGTAACATCAAGACAGGACAAGCCGTACTTATCAGCGTTCCGGGCCAACTTGACGAAACTCAAATCCCAAAAGAAGTCTTTACATTCTGCCGCATTATCGAATTATCAAATCATGATGAAAACTATTATGAACTGGTTGAAGAGATTCTTTCGCCGACGAACCACACCAACGGAAATCCAGCACAACCTGCCATCGCTGAAGACGCATTACATTCACACAGCACACACGAAACTGCGTCCGAAACAAAGCCTGCGTCGTCCAGCCAGTTGAAATCAGATAGCCTCGCAGACAAGCCACTGGCTGCCACGACTTCCTATAAACGCGCATCGAATTCCCCCGAACTTGAATCGAGCGGCATGGCGGACCGCTTCCGGACACAAACACCTGAGCTTCGCACGATGCTGCGTCGGTTGGAAGTCGCGGCTCGCCACAATGTCACAATCCTGTTGATTGGTGAAACAGGTTCCGGTAAGACACATCTGGCACGCTTAATCCATGAACTATCAGCGCGTTGCAGCGAGCCGTTTCTGCACGTTGCGTGCGGTGCATTGCCTGGTGAATTGATTGAGAGTGAATTGTTCGGGCACGTCAAAGGTTCATTCACAAGTGCTCACGCCGACAAGGACGGAAAATTTCTGGTTGCTGGAAACGGAACGATACTACTGGACGAAATTGACGTGCTGACACCAGACCAGCAGGTCAAACTTCTGCGCGTGATCGAACGTGGCGAATTTGAACCTGTGGGCTCAAACCGTACTCTGAATGTGAAAGCTCGTGTAATTGCCGCGAGCAATCTGCAACTTCAGCCATTGGTCGAACAGGGACGATTTCGACCGGACTTGTACTATCGTCTGAATACTTTGAGCTTCACACTTCCGCCACTTCGAAAGCGGATGCCGGACATTGAACCACTGGCGCGGTACTTTGTGCATCGCTATGCATCACAGTTGGGTATCGAAGTTGTTGAGATCGTTCCTGAGTTCCTGGAATGCCTGCTGCAATATCCATGGCCCGGAAATGTGCGGGAAATGGAAAACGCAATTCGCAGCGCGGTGATTTACAGCCGGGATGGTGTCATGACGCCAGACACGTTGCCAACGCATGTGGTTGAATGCATATCGGGGCCGGCAAATGATCCGTCGGTGGCAGCATTTTTCGCGGTCCGCAAAGGGGAATCGCTGGAAAATCGCATCGAAGTCACAGAAAAAGACATCATTGAACAGGCACTACTGAATAACAATTTCAGCCGCACAAACACCGCAAAGCGCCTGGGCATTAGTCGTGTTACCCTGTACAACAAAATGCGAAAATACGGAATTCTGCCTGAACGGTAGTCTCAACAAACAACGAATTCGGAATAGTTCACCAAACCTCTTGACGTTATCTATTCTTCATGAACAATGTAACAGCCGTATTTCATATGGTGGGAATGTTCTGCATCGCA
>JBDNFT010000798.1:0-2331 GCA_041689695.1 Planctomycetaceae bacterium
AAAGGCAATCGCAAAAATGCCTCGACCCTTGGATCGGATTTTTCGGACTTCGATGAGCGATGTTTGTCGAATGATCATGAACAACCAATACCTGAAGAGCTGTGCGAGGGGAAAAGGAGGGGAAAGGCGACGCAGTGCATTGTTATGCTTTACACTGTGGTAACAGTTTAGTCCGTCGCCCATAGATCATAACCAGTCTCGCGAGTTTCGGCAGCGAGTGAGAGTGACCGTTGCGAAGATTTTGCAGCCTTCGAACGCGTGCTTGAGGAAGCTGTGGGCAACGCCGTGAAGGATTTTGGGAAGCAATTTCATTACGTATTGATAGCGGTTTAACAAATGCGATTTAGTCCCGGCAGGGACGATAGCTCGATGCCGGTGACGACAGTCACCGGAGACGTTTCCTCTGTTGATTCCAAAGTCCCGGAGGGACGACAGCAGATTTCGCCACATGCGTTACCGTCCCTGCCGGGACTTTCGAGTTTTTGGTGGCTGTAACCGTCGGCTATCGCTGACGGCAATGAGCCGCCGTCCCTGCCGGGACTGAATCGCATTCTGTGCTTTCATTCTGCCAGTCTTTTCACGACTCAAAATCCTTCACGGCGTTGAGCTACGGGGCGAACCGGGAAACGGTGACTTTCGTATTGCCCCATGGGAAATCACTGGCACCTTGTGGTTTGGCGTCAGGAAGATCGTGAGCTGTCACGCATTGTGGGCTGGTTGACGCTGACTCATACCGATCGGTGGAGCAGTCTCTATCGCTGGCATTCCGGCACAACGGCCGAAATTCGCTATCCGCCGCAGCGTCAGCCGCGACACTCTTTTTGGTGACGAAGCGTGGGCGACCACCGCCACAAAATCGCTCGGCCTGGAAATCACGACTCGCCCGCAAGGAAAGCCAAAATCCAGATAAACGGTTCCTTCAATTTTGCGTTGACATCTTTCTGCGTTCCTCAACCCGAATCTCATCGTCCACCAATACGTACGGGACATCACGAGACTCCTCACAGAAAATAAGAGCCGAATCTGAGCCAGCCTGTCGATGACAGAATATACAAATTCACCGATGCGGAATTAATAGATGGATGGCGCCCGTGCTTGGCCTCGCTGGATAACCTGCTGTTGCTCGGGTTCGAGTACACGGCAAAGTCCAACTTGGGATTTGATGTTCCCTACGAACCGTATCGCAGTTATGAAGGCCGCTGCGTTTACAAACAGATCTCCGATGATAGCCGAGGCCGGCTGCGAACGATGTACAAAAAAGTTTTCAATCACTATCACAACCGCCTTGACCTGCCGACGGAGTTCACGAGACAAGCCGTGACAACGATCCGTGATCGCGTCACGACGCGATCGGCCAGACGACGCTCTGACGGCGGGAGCAGTTCACTACCGCGGGACACACTGATGTTCGCTAAAGAGTAACGTAACGATGTAGTGAAGGCCCAAAAAAAAGGGCGCGGCTTAGATCAAGGCGCTGCGTCCCTTTGACGCGTCGAGGCAATCAGTGGACGACGATCGCTCGCAATGCAGATTCCGGCACGGAACGCATCAATGCGCAGGCCGAGCTTTCCGACATGACACTTACGAGCCCGACTGCTCCTTCATAGCGGCGGCGCGAATCGGCAATCGGAGATCCTATTGAAGACGCTTGAAATCCACGTCACAGAATACCTGCCAGACACTCGAGCTCCCTTCGTTCCACAGCGAGGCAAGAGTGCTGTTGAGTCGTTCTTTGACCTATTCAAGTAGGCTCTGCCACAGATTGACGTAACCGTCAGAAACGACCAAAGACACCAAGGCAGAGGAACACAGGCGACACTCTCAAACAAGGTCAGCGTCTGCCCAGTTCCGGAAGGGTGCAGTCGCGGATTTCGGTAGGTCCGCCTTGCCGAGGAGGACTTTCGCCGCAAGGCGAACCACAAGAGCGGACGTCTGCTCAACGGCGATGAGTTGCGAGCCAATCAACGTGGAGCTGGTCGCAGGTTGCAGCAAGCTGCAAAGTCCTTTCCAGCAGAAAGGATCTACTTTAACAATGGTTCGCGACTGCACCAGTTCCGGAATACGAACTTCAAGTGGAGTAGTTCCAACTGCACGAGGAACACTGGGACCAGCTACATTACCCGATAAATACAATGCCCTGTGTCTCTTAATTCGATCCCGCCAAAACAATCAGACATTTTTTGCGTCCGATTGGGCAGAGTTGGCAGTGGGCAGCAAGTTTGGGGCATAACGATGGTTCACCGGCCGAGTCCATTCGCAACGTCTTCAGCACGTTGACCGCTCGCTCTTGATTCCGCAATAACCAGTGATTCCAGTTCAGCTTGCTCTTCT
>JBDNFT010000799.1:0-2792 GCA_041689695.1 Planctomycetaceae bacterium
CGATGACTCAAATTGCAGCCATTGCCAGGCGACAACATCGAAAGTCGCCGTTGGGGGTCGTTATCATTGACTACTTGCAGTTGATTGAACCAGACGACAAGGGTTCTCCGCGAGAACAACAGATCGCCCAGATTTCGCGGCGACTGAAATTTCTGGCCAAGGAACTGAAGATACCCGTGATTGCATTGGCTCAGTTAAATCGTGGTGTTGAGTTACGTGAAGATAAGCGACCGCGTCTTGCGGATTTGCGAGAAAGCGGTTCGATCGAGCAGGACGCGGACATGGTCATGTTTCTTCATCGTCCCGATGCGTACGATCCAGAAGATCGTCCGGGAGAAGCGGAAATCATTGTCGCTAAACACCGCAGTGGTCCAACCGGTATGATTCGTTTGACGTGGCGCAAAGAATACATGCGGTTTGAAAACTATAGCCCGATGGCGGACAATGATTTCAATTTGTGATCAGGAACAACTCGATGAGTTCCCCAAATTTTTTGCCTCAAGCGAAAGAGTCCACCTGTAGCACAGGTGGAGCCTCAGTACCGGTTTTTAACTGTATCGTGATTTTGAATCGAGATCCCACGACCAATCGGCTGACAGCGCGGGTAGCCAACCTGACAGGAATCACCGCTGAAGGGAATGCCGAACGAGAACTGCTCATACTGCTCACCAAGCGATTCAAAACGTATGTGCAGGATTGTCTTCAGAGCAATCTTGCCATTCCGTGGATCGATCCTCCGGAATCACCGCAGCCCGGCGAGCAGCAACGCTTCATTCCTGTGCATTTGTAGGTATTGAAATCATTAAACGCGGCTTCGTTTTTTTTGTTGGTAACTCAGGAGAGATTTGAATGACCGTTCCAACTGCTCAGCGCATCCCGGTTCGTCAAAAATTGGTGAAGACTCGCATTATTGCGACGGTCGGGCCAGCCAGTGAATCGGTTGAAGTGCTGCGAGAACTGGTGATCAGTGGCGTCGATATTTTTCGCCTGAATTTCGCCCACGGGGAGCATTCGTGGCTGTCGGAAATGGTTCGCAAGATTCGCCTGGTCTCGGCCGAACTTGGTTGTCCAATCGGTTTGTTGGCGGACCTTTCGGGACCCAAAATTCGCCTTGGAGAAATCTCTGGCGGCGACATCTTGTGTCCAGAAGGAGCTGCATTTCGTTTTGTTCGCGGCGTGGTATCCAGTGAGCCAACTGATCTGACATGCACATACGAACCATTGATTGACGATGTTAAACCGGGCGACAGAATCTTACTGGCTGACGGCACGGTGGCCATGGTTGTGTTGGAGAAGGACCCACAATCTGCCTGGGTTCGTTGCCAGGTAATTCAGGCTGGCAGAATTCGTAGCCGCCAGGGCGTCAATTTGCCTGGAGTCGCTCTGAGTACTCCCAGTGTCACGGCGAAAGATCGCAAGGATCTGGAATGGGCGTTGCAGAATCAAATCGACTTTATCGGTCTGAGTTTTGTCCGACAGGCCGAAGACATTGTTGAGCTGAAGCGACTGATCGAATCTTATCGCCCGAAAGTTGTTCCGCTGATTGTCGCAAAGATCGAAAAGACCGAAGCCGTTGCAGATCTGGACAACATTCTTCACGTGACAGATGCCGTCATGGTGGCTCGGGGAGACCTGGGCGTTGAAGCCGAAATCAGCCGCGTCCCGATTCTGCAGAAGCAGATCATTCGTCGCTGCAATGAACTGCGAATTCCTGTCATCACGGCAACTCAGATGCTCGACAGTATGCAGACCAATGAGTTGCCGACCCGTGCCGAAGTCACTGACGTCGCAAACGCAGTGATTGATGGAACTGACGCCGTGATGTTGTCAGGCGAAACTGCGATCGGCCATCATCCTGTGCGATGTGTGCGTATGATGGATCGAATTGCACAGGAAGCCGAGCCACTTGTCAATGCTGCAAGCCTGAAGGATCTTCGCGATGACGAAGCTCGCCGTGCAAGGCCGATTACCGAGGCCGTGACGCGAGGTGCAATTGCGGCATCCGCATATCTGAATGCCGATTTGATCGTTGTCGCCACCGTCACCGGACGCACAGCACTAGCGCTTTCGCGACTCAGAGGCCATGTGCCGGTTTTGGCGTTTACAGACCGCGAAGATGTCGCTCGGCGAATGTGTTTGTATTGGGGAGTCACGCCGATTTTCAGTCGCGTCGTGCAACAGTCGGCTGACGCTTTGCTGGCATTCGTATTCCAATGGGGCGAGCGGCATCAGGTGCTGACGTCTGGCAGCAAAGTGATTATTGTCGGTCACACTAACTGGCTTGGTGAGACGCATGATCTTATGATGGTACACGTGGTGCCGTAGATCAGCCAATCGGCTGTAGTCCCGTGCCTGTCAGCAAATCTATTTCCCGCATCGGCAATGATCGCTGATGGCAAGATTGGCAGTACGGCAAGACCATGTTGTGCGACCTGCGGTTCTGTGATGCCTGGATCGCGACAAATCTTACGTGCAAGGTAGTCTGACACTTCGCGATGCCGTGGCACCGCAGATCGTGCGCCGGTAAGTGGGTTGCCCCACCAAGAGTGATTGCCGCCTTCCCGCACAAGTTCGCATCCGCGTTCGAGAAGATGCCGAATCAAGTCACGTCGCTTCACGGCTGGATCGCTACTTCATCGTAGGCAGCGCCCGCAGCCTTACGAGCATCGTCGCGATTTAGTTCGATTGCTTCTGCGAGCGCCTCGCGCAGGTTTGCGATCAACTCGTCGCGCGTGGCCCCTTGCGAGTTAACGCCGCGCACTTCCTCAATCCAGCCGATCCACCATTCGCCA
>JBDNFT010000800.1:0-5077 GCA_041689695.1 Planctomycetaceae bacterium
ATTGGAAAGCGGTGGATGCTTTTTCGGATCGAATGCCAAATGCTGACCGTGTCGGAAACCGCCTCCCGCAGCGATGATCGGCAGATTCTTGTTATCGTGACTGCTGGCATTTCCAAGGTTGCTGCCGAAGAGCACGATTGTCTGGTCGAGCAACGTGCTATCGCCTTCCGCCGTGCTTTTTAGCTTCGATAACAGTTCTCCGAAGAGCTGCATCTGTTGAAGTTCGACGACGCGCAATTCGGCGAGCTTGGCGGGATCCTGACCGTGGTGCGAGAGGTTGTGCCAGTCCTGTGTGACACCGGGAATTGCAGGAACAGCATTAAAGCCATTCAGAGCGAAGGTGATGAATCGTGTGGAATCGGTTTGCAGAGCCAAATGCATCACATCAATCATCAACCGCACACGCGCGACGATTTCAACGTAGTTGTTGACGTCAACCGGTGGCTTGGCATCGACGTGTGGTTTCGGACGACGCGCCCAGTCCTGAGCTTTCAGCATCCGCTGTTCAACCTGGCGCACGGAGCTGAAGTATTCGTCGAGCTTCTGCTGATCCTGTTTGCCGAGTCCTTTCTGAAAATCTTTCGCCTCATTCAGAACCGTATCCATGATGCTCTGGCCTTGCTTAAGCCGCTGCACTTGTACATTGATTTCTTTGGAAGTGCCGGCCACAAACATATTCTTGAACACTTGTGATGGCCGCTGTTCCGCAGGGATCGGCACACCGCTGCGAGTGAACGACAATCCCGTGTGCGACGATGCCAGTACCAGCGAATCAAAACGCGTGTCCGGGACAAGCTGCTCGACGGCGTACTGATCCAGCGAAATTGAGTTTTTGAAGTTGTCCGCTCGCGGGTGCGGAGCAGACGTTAGATAACACAATTCCGCAGGATGTCCGCCATCGACGTCGGGATGTGACAGTCCTGAGAACACCGTTAAGTCGTTCCGAAAATCCTTCAGAGGCTCAAGGTACGGCGTCAGCTGATAGTCACGTCCAGTCTGCGCCGGAAACAAGTCTGGAGTGTGCAGGCCAAGCGTGTTGTTGATGCAGATCATTCGCCTTGGTGCTTCAGCAGTGGCTGCCTGCGCTCTCGCCGGAGCCATCGATTCAAGCAACGGCAGCGTCAATGCGACACCAGTGCTACGCAATAAAGTGCGACGAGAGAAGGGTGTTATTTTCATTTGTAAACTTTTCGCATTTATTTCGGGGTCCGCAGGACGTAACGAGAACAATGGCTAACCATCCGGGTCATCCAGAAGCATCTGCAGGCGAGCCGCGAGGTCCGGGATCAGACGATTGGTCCACGTCGCATCGATGAGACCCACATCGATCATATCCTGCAGATGAACCTGATCTTTGCGACGAAACGAAGTCAGCTTCATGCGGACCAGAGCTTCCAGGGTAACAACGTTAAATTTCTCTGTACTTTCTGATTCATCGACATTTGCCGCAGGAGCCACGTATTCTTCGCGGACTTTTTCGCCGGCAAACAAAACATGAACGCCATCGCGAAATCCTCCTTCGGGACCATCCGTGAAAAAATCAATTCCTGCGGCATGTCGAAAGACAAACCCGGCCTGTTCCAATGCACTTACAGCGAGCGGCAAGTCAGTTCGTCGCAGCAGAATGTCGATGTCCTGCGTAAATCGGACGGCTGCTCGGTCAACTCGCCCGACCCATTCCGCCACTGCGTTCCCGCCTGTGACGGCATACGGAACCGATCCCGCAGCCAGCGCCTGAGTCGCTCGGCGCAAGCGGTCGCCAACTTCTTCGATCGCCATTGCAACCTGCTCCCAGCCGGAAATCTTGATTTGTGAAGACACAGTGTTATTCCTGATCAGCATGTGCAGCGAAATTCACCTTGGCGTCAGCATCCGCAATCGAATCGAGCAAGGTCGGCCGGGTAAAGATTCACACGGCTGCCAGCACAGAGTATACTGCCGATCCGAGTGAAACAATTCAGACAGTTCAGACACTTACTCTTCCATCCTCGGAATTCGGCGTTTTAGTACTCGCAATCAGGAGAGCCCAAGATGGTTTCCGTGGCTAATAGTGTTGTCGATCAAACGTGGGAGCAGGTTAGTCGGTGGCCTCAAGAATGGAGACTCTCGTTCGCCAAACGGTTGCTCCATTCGATCCATGAATCTGAATCCGGGAGTGCAACTTCGAGCGGCTGCCCTGGTGATTTAGTCGGCGTTTGGAAAGTCGCAAACGCTCCCTCGGATGGTGAAGTGGAGCAAATCCTGGAAGAAGAACGGCAGCGAAAGCACGGCTAATGCGAGTACTACTTGATACGAATGTGCTCCTCGACTCACTTCTTCAGCGTGCACCGTGGAACCTGGAGTCCGATGAAATCCTCCGGCGAGCCCAGCCGGGAGTGCTTGATTTAGCCGTGACCGCGTTGACGTTGGCCAATCTGTTCTATGTTGGACGCCGAATCGTCGGAACGGCACAAGCTCGCGCCGATGTGCGACGTGTCGCACAGACCTTGGACATTCTCCCGGTGGATCGGTCCACGATTCTGCACGCGGACGCATTGTCGGGTTCGGATTTCGAAGACAATATCCAAATCGCAGCCACAGCGATAGCGGGGATGGACGCGATAGTAACACGAGACCACAGCGGTTTCGCCAGCAGTCCCATTTCCATTTTATCCCCGGCCGAGTTACTCCATCAGCTTGCCAATAAGCGGACGCCGTGATCAAGCCTAACGGCGGAATAATTCCTTCTGATTCCAAAAAAGCTTCCTGAACACCCTGCAATTCAGTTAGGAAGTCGAACAGCTTCTGCGCCATCGACTGAAGATGACCTGCCCGGCAACCTAGCACTTGGTGACATCAATGCGAGCAGGACGGCAAACAATCCCGATTTCGTACTGCGAGTTCGCCGGGCGAAACTGACATCATGCCCATCGCCTCCAGCCGCAATTCTAGAGTGGTTACAGCACAGCTGGGAATCACCGTTTGTGACAACGTCCGCTGTTCAGGCGTCCCGAAATGAAGTCGATAGGAATGGCGAAACGATTATCGTGAGGTTGGATGACGATCCCATTCGCGTCCAGATGCTATCGGCTTGGGAAAAAACTCGCGGAGAATGGTGTGAAAACGAACTTCCCGCACGGGCAGCACTTAGCATTTATGAACAACTCTCCGCGTTGCGTGGCACGCTGCAGCGCGATTCTGAAAAGTTTGACCTTGTCCTCGGCGACGGTGTTTTGATCTGGAATGATCCCAATGGCAGCGTTTTTCATCCTGTATTTTTGCAGCGAGTTCAATTGGAATTCGATGCGTCAATACCGGAATTCACGGTGGTCGATGCCGACAGCGAGAGTGAACTTTATCTACCTTTGCTCAACTCTTTAACGGACGTCGATCCCAAAAACATTTCCCAGTCACGGAACGACTTAAAGAAACAAATATTGCATCCATTGATGGAAGAAGCATCGCCTTTCCTAAAGGAATTGGCCACCCGAATGTTCACGAATGGAGAATTGATGCGCCATGAAGTGCTACCTCGAAACAGCGAGATTCCCTTGATTGGTCGCTCGCCGTATCTTTTCCTCAAGGACCGAGTTCAAGGATACAGCGCAGCGATTGACAAAGTCCTGGAAACTATGGAAAGCCGGACAGACATCTGTTCGGGATTGTTCAAGATCGTCGGGGTGGATTTTCCGGACAGGACGATTGGTGCTGGCACCGAAACTTCTGAGCCGCACGTCCACAGTCCGACAGAAAGCCATGGCGAGGAGATACTTTTTGGTAAGTTCGCGAATCAGCAGCAGTTCGAAATCGCTACTCAACTTAGTCGATCGGATGCAGTGCTTGTACAGGGACCGCCCGGAACAGGAAAGAGTCACACTATCGCCAACCTCATTGGCCATCTGCTGGCGCAGAACAAGAGTGTGCTCGTTACCAGCCACACAACAAAATCGCTGCGAGTCCTGCGGCAGCTTTTAGCTGATGAGCTGCGACCTTTGTGTGTAAGCCTGCTCGACCACGATTCAGAAAGCCGTGAACAGTTGAAGGAATCTGTTCAGGGAATTACGCAGCGTCTAAGTACTGATAACCAGACCTCGTTGCACAAGGAAGCAGAGCGACTGACGGAAGAACGTCAACTTCTGTTGAAAAGACGAAACACTCTCAAACAGCAATTGTTGGATGCACGTTCAGTGGAGTATCGCGATGTTGTTTTGGCAGGTGAAACATGGACCCCGTCAGACGCCGCTCGATTTGTTAATACAGGTAAAGATCAATACTGTTGGATTCCTGGACCACTTGCGGCAGATTCACCGTCGCCACTTGCAGTAGATGAGATCTATGAACTTTATGGAACGAACAGCGAAACGAATCTCCTTGACACAACACTCATCCATTTGCCGCTGCCAGTCTTAGCCGCATTATTCACCCCAGATACATTCGAAGCGGCCGTGAGATTTGTTACAGATGCCGCTGCAGGTGCAGATGCCGCGAAATTCGATGCTTCATATTGGTCAATCAAGGAGTTTAAAAGTGGAACAGTCCGTGACCTTAGTCTCGCGCAGCAAGACGCAGCAAGACGCAGCAATTGCGGTTTCAGAATTCGAACGGCTTGAGAATTGGCAGATTGCTGCGGTAGAAGCGGGACGTCGCGGCGCGGGCATGTCGGATGCGTGGAAAAAGTTACTCGCGCTGATTGAAGAAACAACGAAAGTGGCCAGCGCGTCCAGCATACTGATGATGCAGTATTCGGTTCAATTGAACGACGATGAAAGCGAGACTCAGAGGCAAATCTCGCTAGAAATTGCAGCGCGTTACAGAAAGGGAAAAAGCAGTATTCCCTGGGGCACAACAGGCAGACGGTGGAATCTTGCAATCTCCAAATGGAGGGTTTCAGGAAAAGCACCCTCCACCACCGAGCACTTTGAAGCAATCGCTGCTGCTGCCGGGCTCGCATGGCAACGGGAGCAACTTGCCTGTCGATGGAAAGGATTGCTTGCTGAACATAGCGGACCAGATATTGACACGTTTGGAGTTGAACCAGAGCAGACGTGCTCCCAGTATCTTGGTCGCATTCGAACTTCGCTCTTGTGGTGGGAAACGA
>JBDNFT010000801.1:0-2524 GCA_041689695.1 Planctomycetaceae bacterium
CGGCGAATGGGATGTCGCTGCCTCGCAACGAAAATGGCATTGATGAATGGAGCTGGTTTCCATCAACAGGTGAAGGTCGCGACTTTGTCTTCGGCAAGTCTACCGAACCGCTCAGCCCGTTTCGAAATCAACTCAGCTTCATGGGCGGCCTGTATCATCCAAGCGGCGCAAAATCGGACCCACACGTTTGTTCCGACATGTGGCTCACTGGCGCGCCGCTGCACAATCCGAAACCGGGAACATATAACTCCGTCGGTCTGGATCAAATGATCGCGTTACACACGAAACAGTACTGCCGACAGTCGTCGCTGGTGCTATCCATTGATGCCGGAACCGGATTTCTGTCACGAACCGGAACCATCTCCTACAGCGTTGAAGGACGCCCAATCCCTGCCGAAAACAATCCACGTCGCGTCTTCAATCGTCTGTTTCGTGGCGATCGTGAATCGATTGTGTCCGAGCGTCAGGCGCTGCAGCGACGTATTAAACTCGTCGATGCCGTTGCTGCAAGCGCGCGTTCGCTGAATGAGCAACTGGGCACATCCGACCGCGAACGTATGGACCAGTATTTGACGTCGCTCAGTGAATTGGAGTCGCGACTGATAGCTTCAGAACGCTGGATTGAAGTCCCGCTAAAACCGCAGGATCACTCGCATCTCAATCTGGACGCCACCAATGAAGGCGAGCCAGCCGAATACTATCGCAACATGTTCGATCTGATCGCACTGGCATTCGATGCCGACATTACGCGATCCGTCGCGTTCATGCTGAATCGCGAAGACGGCATGGGCATCAGTGATACGTTTCCACTCAAGCTGGGCCTCACCCGAACTCACCACAGTTTGTCACACGCCGGCGACAAAGACGGGCAATTAGAATTCGCGAAATACGACCAATTCCTGAGTCAGCAGTTGGCTCATTTCTTCAATCGTCTCACAGAATACCGTGACCGCGATGGCAGCGTGCTGGACAACACCATCGTCCTCTTCGGCAGCGGTGCCAGCACGACGCACAATCCCAAAAATCTCCCAACGCTCATCGCTGGCGGCACCAACCTTGGCCTGCAGCACGGTACCTACTGGCGCACAGGCGAAACCAGAATGTCTAACATGTACCTCAGCATCCTGCGTTCGATGGATATTGAGCTTGATTCTTTCGCCGACAGCACGACGACGCTGAGTGGCTCGATCTTTGGTCGGGTGTGAATTCCGGATTCGCCACCTGCCTTCCCATATTCCCGTAACGTAAAGCCTTTTCGATGAATGATTCCACGCGACTCAGCCTGATCCTCGCTTCATCAATCCTGACCGTGAATTTTCTGTCCGTTTGCATGGCCGACGACACGCTCAATGGCCTAAGCGATGCAGAAAAACGTGGAGGCTGGGAACTGCTGTTCGACGGCAAGACCACCGATGGCTGGCGTAATTATCGTCAGACGCAGATGGGAAGCGGCTGGGCGGTCAACGACGGACTACTGGAACGCACGGCGAAAGCGGCGGGCGATATCGTAACGACCGAACAGTACGAGAACTTCGAATTGTCACTCGAATATCGCATCTCAAAAGCCGGCAACAGTGGGCTCATGTTTCATGTGACCGAAGATCTGCCGCAACCATGGAACAGCGGGCCGGAAGTGCAGATTCAGGACAACGTCGAAGGGCATGATCCGCAGAAATCCGGCTGGCTGTATCAACTTTACAAACCCGTCAAACCCGCCTGGGCGACGATGTTTGAAAATCAGGTCGGATTCAAAGGCAGCGAAATGGATGATGCAACTCGACCAGCCGGGGAATGGAATCAACTGTACTTGCGAATCTCGCCGCAGCAGTGCGAAGTTGCCATCAATGGCGTAAGTTACTATTACTTCAACAAAGGCGATGCGGAATGGGACAAGCGGGTTGCTGTCAGCAAGTTCGCCAGGTTTCCTCAGTTCGGCAAAGCGAAGAAAGGTCATATCTGCCTGCAGGATCACGGCGATCCAGTGGCGTTTCGGAACATCAAAATTCGCGTCCTGTCCGACGATGGCGGAGTTGCCGATCCTGTCGATGGCCAGCTACCACTGAAAGGTGTTGTGGCGTTTCCTGAACTGGAATGGGAAGGATTCGACGGTGCCGACGAGAACGGCCGAGTTACAACGCTCAGGCCCATGGTGTTGACTCACGCTGCCGATGGAAGCAATCGAAACTTCATGGCGTCGCAACGTGGCGACATCTACGTCTTCCCGAACGATCCGCAAGCCGAACAGGCGACACTGTTTCTGGATATCCGCGATCGCGTTCAGGACTGGAAGAAGGATAACGAAGAAGGCCTGCTGGGAATGGCGATGCATCCCAACTATAAGCAAAATGGCCAGTTGTATGTGTACTACAGTTCTTCCGCCGAACCACGCACATCGATCGTGTCTCGTTTCAATGTGACTGCCAACGATCCCAATCGAGCCGACCCGAACAGCGAACAGATCGTCATGAAGATTCCTCAACCATTTTCCAACCACAACGGCGGGTCAATCGCGTTTGGTCATAAC
>JBDNFT010000802.1:0-5103 GCA_041689695.1 Planctomycetaceae bacterium
TCGAGTCATCGCGTGTTCCAGTTCGGACATTTTTTCCAACCGCAGCATGTTGTATAGCAATTCCAGACTGCTGGCCGTGCGACTGGTGGAACGTGGTTACTTGCATGGTCGCGAGAAATCTGGCAAGGACACGCCCATCGTGCTGAGCGAATTCTTTAACGCCAGCGATGCCTACGCACAGACGGGCGTGCTGTTCAGTCCGTCTCTGCGAATCGGAACATTGCAACTTGTGCTGGTTGCAGTGCTGGGCATCTGGCTGGCATTTTATCGCTTCGGTCCCGCACAGGATGTCTCAACTCTGCAACGCCGATCGCTGACAGAAAGTGCTCAAGCCGTCGGCAACCTGCAGTATCGACTCAACGATGGCGGCGCGGTCATTCGCAGTTATCTGGAATATATTCGCAGTCAGTTGCGTCGCCGTTATGGCAGTATGGCTCGCCTTGATCAACCAGAAACTCTGGCCACCCGCGCCGGAATGAATGTGGATGAAGTTCGCACGCGACTTGCGGAAGCTCAGGCACTGGCTGAAACATCCGGATTGTCCCGTGAAAAGACGGCAGCATCACTTCGTTGGCTGGCAGAATTTCAACGTCGGCTGACTGGTATTCGCGAGGAGAAAGCAACGTGAATATCACAGCATTCACTGCGATTCAGGCATGGTGGGCCGACACAGCCTCTGTCGGTGGCGTGAGCCACCGGTGGGGATTATTTCTTGAACAAGAGGCCCAGAGGGCCGAAACAGCGATCACAAAGACGTCGAGTATTCTTGTTTCGGCCCTTTGGGCCTGTCGATCACTTTGAACAATGCCGGGGCCTGACGGCCCCGGCAAAGGCTGTGTCGCCCCTCTCGGGCCTGAATCGCACTTGCCACTCACAACATAACTATCAACTCAACCCTCTTCCCCTGCAAGATCATCAACAATGGAACTTAGTGAAGTCAAAAATCTGTTCGAAGCTGTTGTCGATCAGATTGGCAAAGTCGTCGTCGGCCAGATGGAACTTGTCGAAGGTGTCGTCATTGCGCTGTTTGCTGAAGGCAGCGTGTTGATCGAAGGACCGCCGGGTCTGGGAAAAACACTGCTCGTCAACGTGCTGTCCAAGACAGTCGCCTGTCAGTTTCGCCGAGTTCAGTTTACTCCCGACCTGATGCCTTCTGACCTCACCGGCCACAGCATTTACGATCTGAAACAGCAAGCCTTCAGTTTCAATCCCGGCCCCGTGTTGACGAACAATCTGCTGACAGACGAAATCAATCGTTCGCCACCTAAGACGCAGTCTGCATTGCTGGAAGTCATGCAGGAAGCACAAGTCAGCGTCGATGGAAAAACGCACCTCCTGCAACGACCGTTTCTGGTCATCGCGACTCAGAATCCAATTGAACACGAAGGCACGTATCCTCTGCCGGAAGCGCAAGTGGATCGTTTTATGTTCAAGCTGCTGGTGGATTATCCGCCGCCTGCGGATGAAATGCAAATCCTGGGACACTATGCCGCCGGGCGTGATCCTCGCCGACTTTCGGATTTTGATTTGCATCCCGTGATGCAGTCCGACGATGTGCTGGAGATTCAGCATGTCGTACGACAGGTCATCGTGGAACAGAAAATTCTGAAGTACATAGTTGATATCCTGGATGCCGCACGTTCATGGGGTTCAGTGACTATCGGCCCAAGTCCTCGCGCCGGCGTCAATCTGCTGTTGGCATCGCGGACGATGGCGGCGTGTCGAGGCCGCGACTTTGTAACACCGGACGACATTAAAGAACTGGCTCCGTGGGTTCTTCGTCATCGTTTGCGTCTGCGTCCGGAAGCGGAACTCGAAGGCACAACGCCGGATGAAACAATTCGCGCGATCATGGACAGCGTTGAGGCGCCTCGGTCATGATCCCGACTCGGCGACTTGTACTGCTGGCCGCGATGCTGGCGATTCCTCTGATGATGTCGAGCATCGATCGAGGCATCGCGGACATTGCGCTGCTGCTGAATCTGGTGCTGGTTGCAGTCGCGTGTGTCGATCTGCTCATCAGCCCGGCGCCGTACGATATTGATATCGACCGCGAGATTTCTGAAGTGCTCAGCGTCGGTGCATCGAACCCCGCATCGCTGGTCGTGCGTAATCGTTCACATGCAAAGCTGAGCATCAGTCTGCATGATGATCCGGGGCCGTTGTGCAGCGTTGAACGGCTGCCGCAGACGATTGAACTCGCGCCGGACAAAGCAGAAACGATTCACTATGTGGTCACGCCACGTCGCCGCGGCGCGTCTGAAATGCTGGCCGTGCATCTGCGGTTTCCGACGCGACTGGGCCTGTGGACTCGCCAACAGGCACGGAAACTTGTGACGCCCATTCGCATCTATCCTGACATTCGCGCGGTCTATCGATACGAACTGATGTCGCGGCAGAATCGCTTGTCGGAAATCGGTGTGCTGATGGTGCGCATGCCGGGCCAGGGCCGTGAATTCGAACGCTTGCGTGAATATCGATACGGTGATGAAATTCGTCAGCTCGACTGGAAGGCGACCGCTCGGCAGCGTGAATTGATCAGTCGTGAGTTTAACGTTGAACGCAATCAGAACATCGTCATCATGGTCGATTGCGGGCGTTTCATGCGCAGCGAGACGGATGGAATCTCGTATCTCGACCGTGCCTTGAATTCGGCCATCATGCTCAGTTACATCGCACTGGGACAAGGCGACAACGTCTCGCTGCTGGCGTTCAGCAATCGCATCGAACGCTTCATTCGCCCTGTTCGCGGCAAGCCTGGCATACAGTCGATTCTGCGATCCACGTACGACATTCAGGCATCGTCGCACGCCTCCGACTACAGCATGGCGCTGGAATATCTAACGACCGTCCAACGCAAGCGAGCGTTGGTTGTGTTGATCACTTTCGTCACCGACGAACTGCAGCTACGCGTCATTGGCGACAGTCTGAAGTTGCGATCACTGCCGTATCTGCCTCTGTGTGTTTTGTTGCAGGACGTCGGTTTACGAGCGATGGCCAATCGCATCCCCGAAACCGACCTCGACGCCTTCCACACAGCCGCCGCCGCACAAATCCTCACCGGCCAATCCCACGAAGCAGCATCTCTCCGCGAGGCCGGCGTGATGCTGATTGACACGCCACCGGATCTGTTGACAGAACGCTTGATTAATGAATACCTGAGTATCAAAGCGAGGAATTTGATGTAATCCGTTCGCTCGTGAGTCGTTTGATCAACGTCTTTGATCAATGCAGGACGGGACTTCAGTGCTGGCGAACTACGGTTTTGAGAGACTCTGCATGTGTGAATGATACTGGCGATCGAACATGTCAAAACTGACGCCGGAGATCTCGGGCAACGATGGTTCGTTAAGAGCGTCAGCAGGATCGGGGCGATAGATTTCTGACAGCAGCGTGATCAGGTCGTCGCGATAAAGCCCGTCTTCGAAGTGCATCAGGAAGTGCGCAAAGCCAGCTCCCTGGGTATACAACGGCCCTAATTGTGGATGATACTGAAAATCCTGCTTCCCCAGACGCATAAAAGTCTGCGACGGCATAAAAAACGCATCACCAGGGTTAACGATTCGCTGACATGCCGTATCGAATCTGACATATGCGGGATCGCCAACAGACACATGTCCGTTTTCGATCTCAAACGATTCGAAGTAACAGGCGATACCTTCCAAAACCCAGAAGTTCGAATTTTCGCCTAGCTTCCATTTGTATGGTGGACGCTGTTTCAGCTTCAACCCACGTGCTCGAGCTGCAATGTTTTGCGCATCTCGCGTGGCCATGTCCAGAATCTGATGCGTGGCTTCGTGATAAAGTATTGAGAACCCAATCTTATCCGGATTGTCGAAGAAGTATGATCGCTGGTCGTCTTCCCAATACAGACCGTTCGTTTCCAGATTCGGTGGAACCTTATCTTCGACCTGTTTCTGATACTCTTCGCGAGTTGCATAGTAGTAGACTTCCAGTGGCTTCTTCTTCCGTTTTGAGGACCGCAGGCTGGCGGCTTCAATGCGATCCTGCAAGGTCTGAGGTGTGTCAAAGAATGCTGCAAAATTCTGCTGCAGCCATGCGTTGAAAATCTCCAAACGTTGCGACATTTGGACGCCGACTTCCAGGCTTACGTTCGTCTTGACCTTGAAGTTTTCGCTTTCAATCACCCAGCCATTGGCAAAGTTGCGTCGCAGTTCTGCGTCCTTTTCGATGCTGATCCAATTGCCTTTCCATGGACGCATACCTTCGTCATATCTATCGACATCTGCTGCCAGAATCCAGCCATACGATGGATGATAGACGTTTCCTTTGCTGCGTTTTTCCTTCTCAAACTGCGATACCCATTCGCCAGCGTAATCCAGTTCATCTTTGCTGGCGGGGTCGGCAAACAGTTGCGAACCCAATACCGACCGGGCGTACTTGTGATCGGGATCAATTCGGATCACGTCACCGATCATGCCAAACGCCAGTGACGGAAATCCAGCTCGCAGAGTTGAACGGGCCAGTGTGTACAATTCTTTAGCCCGTTCTTCGCGATGGTGACGCAGTTGAAGCTGCCATTGCTGCTCTTCGATTGGCAGGGCCTTTGAAACAGGTGGCGTGACAAGTTTTGGCAATGCAAAATCTGCATCGGGTGCAAGAATGCCCTGAGTCAACTCAGCGACTTCCGCGTCAGCATCAGGGAGTTCGTGTTCGATGCACCAGGTGCGAACCGACTTGAGGTCGCGCTGCAAGGACTCCAGAATCTCATAACGCTTTTCAAGCAGTTGCCGATGTCGCCGATCACGTGTGGAATCATCGGCGACGGATGTGCGGTTCACTGCAAGCAGCGAGAACACGATCAGGCTGAGGACCAGCATTCGGCCTGACGAAGATTTGGTAGACTCAATCACAAAAAAGCCCCTATGAAATGGGAGGGCGTTGGTGGCGTAGCGAAACTCGTCAAGAGTTTCGGATGTGCTGTGGAGTGGCCGAAAGTCCTGACGACTTTCGCTACCGCATAGTAATTCACCGCCATTGATGGGGAAAGACCTTATTGTGGCGTAGCGAAACTCGTCAAGATTTTCGGATGTGCTGTGGAATGGCCGAAAGTCTTGACGACTTTCGCTACCGCATCGTGCA
>JBDNFT010000803.1:0-3143 GCA_041689695.1 Planctomycetaceae bacterium
CGCCTTATGACTTGATAAGTGTTGGTGGGACAGAAATCCCTCGAGTTGTGGTTGTGCTGGGCGCGGTGACAATTGTGAATCTGTTATTTGTGCTGCTGTTCTACAAAGAATTGAAGCTGAGCGCTTTTGATCCGGCTTTGTCCACGAGCGTTGGTTTCAATGCGAGGCTCATGCATTATCTGTTGATGGTCATTGTGGCTGTGACGGCTGTGGCGAGTTTCGAGTCGGTGGGCAATATTCTTGTTGTTGCGATGTTTGTCGTGCCGCCTGCCACGGCATATCTTCTTACAGAACGCCTGGGCATGATGATCTTTCTGAGCGCCATCATTGCCATGCTGTCGGCTCAACTGGGACATCTGTCGGCGGTGATCGTGCCGCACGCATTTGAATTTCGCAGTACCAGCACCTCCGGCATGATGGCGCTCTGTGCAGGGCTTTTATTTTTTGTAGCGTCGCTGGTTTCGCCACGCAACGGAGTCTTTGTGCGAATCGTGCGACGCCAGAAACTTGCGATGCGAATCCTGTCCGAAGACATGATTGCTCTGCTGTACAGAATGGACGAACGATCTCACAACTGTATGGTGTCTGCCGAGAAACTCAGTTCCTCATTGCTGTCGCGGCCGTGGATGACGGCATGGCTGATGAACCGTCACGTACGCACAGGACACGCGATTCGATCAGAATCAGGGTATCAACTGACCGACGCCGGACGTCAATTGGGATCGGTGCTGGTTCGTTCGCATCGGTTGTGGGAACAGTATCTTGTCGCAGAAGGAGGTGTCGCGATGGATCGAATTCACGGACAGGCCGAGCAGTTAGAACACTTCACGAATCGTGAATTGCGTGACCGCCTGGACGAAGTCACGGCGGCACCGACCACTGATCCGCACGGAAGCCGCATTCCGTCGGAGTAGTTGCAGGCCCACAATATCGATACCACGCGAATCGATTAGGATTATGAGTAAGAATATGATTATGAATCGCCGCATGTCAGGATTGCAGACGTGCTTGCTACGCTGAACATTGTGTTCTTCATATTCCATACCGCGATACTGATTTTCACTCTCACGGGATGGATCTTTCGTCGCACGCGAATGCTGCACATCATCTGCCTGGGGGCGACGCTGTTTTCGTGGTTTGTAATGGGGGCCTGGAAAGGATTCGGATACTGCATCTGCACGGACTGGCATTTTCAGGTTCGCCGCGCGATGGGAATCAATGATCATGTTCACAGCTATCTGCAGCTGATCGCCAAATCGTTCTTTGGCGTCGATATGGATCGCCTAACGTCTGATCTTTCCGCTGGCGGCGGATTGCTGTTCATTTTGCTGGCGACGCTGGCTGTGTGGTCGACCGAAATGCTTCGCCAGAAAACCGAACCGACGAACTCAGCAGCAAGTTGACTATGTTAAAGTCGCGAGCAACGCCTTCCAACTAACGCTGAATGCGATACGCATTCAGATCCACGTGCGGTTTCTGGCCGCTGATCATTTCGGCGACAAGTTTGCCTGTGCCTGTGCCCATAGAAATGCCCAGCATGCTGTGACCTGCGGCGACCCAGACGTTATTGTATTTTGGTGAGCGGTCGATAAATGGAATTCCATCAGCCGTCATCGGACGCCAGCCGTACCATTCTTCTTCGACAGGATCAGCCGTCGGTTCGATCAGATATTCAGCGGCACCAGATCGCAGATAATTCAACCGATGTGGATTGAGTGTCGTATCGTAACCAGCGAATTCCATCGTACTGCCGACTCGATATCCATTGTCGAATGGCGTGATAGCGACGTGACACTCTTCCAGAATCATCGGGTACTTCGGGCAAATTTTTGGTCGAGCCATCGTAATCGAATAGCCCTTGCCAGGCTGAATCGGCAACTTAACGCCAAGCGATTCTTTCAATAGTGGAGTCCATGAACCGGTTGCGATCAGGACTTCATCGGCTTCAATCTCTGCTCCGCTTGTTTCCACAGCCGTGACGCGAGTGCCGGAATTCTTCAGGCTCTTCATTTCGCAGTTCTCGATGACGCGGACTCCGCTTTCATCGACCAGCCGTCGGAGTTCGCTCATCAGCTTATCCGGACGCAAATGCGCGTCGCAGTTATACAGCCATGCACCGGCAAGTCCGGGTTTCAATGCTGGCTCAAGATCTGTCAACTTCGAGCCGGGCAACGGTTCTGCTGAGATCTGAAAATGTTTTCGGAGCCATGCATCGGTTTTTGCATAGGCGTCGAATTCATGTTGATCGCGAAAGACAAACAATAGTCCATCAGTATTCCATTCCACCTGCATGTTCTGAGATTCAATCAGTTCGCGATACAATGCAGCGGAAGACTGAAGCAGCGGATGACATGCCAGGCCAGCCTGCATCATGTCCCGCTCATTGCAACGCATTGCGAATTTCAGCAGCCACGGCCAAAGACTCAGAATCTTCTTTGGTTCGATCCGCAAGGCCGTTTGGCGGCTGAGCATGCCCTTGATGCCCTTGCTGATCTGCCCGGGGTGTGCGAGCGGAATTACATGGCTGGGACTGACGTAGCCACAGTTGCCATGCGAACAGGCTTTGCCGAATCGCCCCTTATCAATCAGCGTCACATCGCGGCCCGTCTGCCGCAGATACCATGCAGAAAATCCACCGACGACTCCGCCACCAATCACCACTGTATGAGGCGTCTTGTTTGTCATGTTTTATTCTTCAGATGTCTTAGTCTTCAGAGCGAATGCCAGCGCGAAAAGGATCGGTATCCTGGAGGATCAATGACGATTCACCGGTGATCCATGCTGATCCGGTGATTGTTGGAATGATGGCATCTTTCATGGTCGATTTCTCATCCGGCTGCCAACTGCCTTCAAAAATACTGCCAACGATACTTTCCTGCCGCCAGACAGCACCAGCTAGTAGCTTTCCATCTGCCGCAAGACATGCCAGCTTCGCGCTGGTTCCGGTGCCGCACGGTGAACGATCATAGGCACCACCAGGGCACATGACAAAATTCTGGCTGTCGGAATTCCTGCTCGTTGGCGGACCAAGCAATTCAATATGATCGATTTCCCCTCCGTCCACACCCGTAATTCCATTCGATTCCAACGCCGAGCGAATCCGCAGCGAGAATTCAGACAGCTGCTTCCAGTTCACAAGTCGC
>JBDNFT010000804.1:0-4215 GCA_041689695.1 Planctomycetaceae bacterium
AATGTCTTCCAGAGTGACAGTAATCGTGCGCGTAAAACCGGTGTGGCTGCGCTCGTATGCTATCTGAGACGCCAGTTGCGGTTGTTCGTGGATAGACTTTGAAACCCAGCAGCGGTCTTCGTCAGACAAAGAACCAACTGACGGATCCCAATTTGTTCGCGTTTCCATTACCAACGCATCGATACGAGGATCAAACTTTTTCATGAGCGTCTAGTCCTTGAATGCCTAATCCTTGCTCGCCAGCGCCAACATTTTCCGCGCTTTTTCAAGTCGACGTGATGCCGAAGCATACTGCTCATCTGTTTGCGTGCGTTCTGCCCTGGCCGCTTCGAGCTGTACTGCCGCGAATTTACGACTTAGGTCAGATGTTGGCACGGCAGCATTCGTCAATATGGATACGACTGGCCCCTTGACCTGAACAAAACCACCGTCGATAAAATACGATTCGCTGGCACCCGACGAATCGGTCAGTCGCAATTCACCAATACCAAGCCGGCCAACGAGTGGGGCTCGACCGGGGTAAAAACCAGCAGATCCGTCGAATAGAGGAACACGGATTGTCGCAACCGGTTTATCGAACAGCGTTCGTTCCGGGGTTACGAGCACTAAATTCAGATCAGCCATGATGTCACCTTCGCAACGAACGACCAAAAACTGTCGTAGTGGATTTCGCCTGAAATCCTGCCCGTGGGTGGAATTCTGGCGAATCCCACTACAGAATGCTTAGGCTTCAGCCTGCATCTTCTTGTACTGTTCTTCTGCTTCTTCGATGGCACCGACATACATGAAAGCGGCTTCTGAAAGATGGTCCCATTTACCGTCACAGATTTCTTCAAAACTGCGAATGGTATCTGCCAGCGGTGTGATCTTCCCTGCCTTACCAGTGAAAACTTCAGCCACGAGGAACGGCTGTGACAGGAAGCGTTCAATTCGGCGAGCACGATGCACGACCATCTTGTCGTCTTCGCTCAACTCATCAACACCAAGAATTGCAATGATGTCCTGCAGCTCGCGGTAACGTTGCAGTGTTTGCTGAACACGGCGAGCCACGTTGTAGTGACGCTGACCGACATACTGAGGATCCAGAAGTCGACTTGACGAAGCCAGCGGGTCAATCGCCGGGTAAATACCCTTTTCCGAAATTCGTCGTTCCAGATAAATAAACGCATCCAAGTGAGCAAACGCAGTTGCCGGTGCAGGGTCGGTTGCATCGTCTGCCGGAACATAAACGGCCTGTACCGAAGTAATAGCCCCCTTCTTCGTCGAAGTAATTCGTTCCTGAAGTTCGCCAAGTTCCGTACCCAGCGTTGGCTGGTAACCTACCGCAGACGGCATACGTCCAAGCAACGCTGACGTTTCTGAACCCGCCTGAGAGAAACGGAAGATGTTGTCTACGAACAACAGCGTGTCCGCCCCGGTTGCATCGCGGAACCATTCCGCCATTGTCAGAGCTGACAGAGCAACTCGCAGACGAGCACCCGGAGGTTCGTTCATCTGACCGAACACCATGCATGTTTGTTCAATCACCGATCGATCCGTCGTACCGATCTTGGTTTCCTGCATTTCCAGCCACAGGTCGTTTCCTTCGCGAGTTCGTTCGCCCACACCAGCAAACACAGAGTAACCTCCGTGAGCACTTGCGATACGAGCAATCAACTCTGTCAGAATCACGGTCTTGCCCAGACCAGCTCCTCCGAATAGGCCCGCTTTTCCACCGCGAACGAATGGTGTCAGGAGGTCAATCACCTTGATCCCTGTTTCAAACACCTCGGCCTTTGGGCTGAGGTCTTCCATCAACGGTGGGCGACGATGAATTGGCCATCGCTCGTCGTAATCTACGGGTCCACGACCATCAATTGCTTCACCCAGAACGTTAAACACGCGTCCCAGCGTTGCTTTGCCAACGGGTACTGACAAAGGCTTGCCTGTATCAGTCACTTCCATGCCGCGACGCATGCCGTCAGTGTTTCCCAGAGCTACGCAGCGAACTCGGCCACCGCCGAGATGCTGCTGAACTTCTCCGGTGACCTTGACCTTGTTGCCCTTAACGTCCGCTTCAATTAAAACGGCGTTGTAGATGTCGGGGAGATGATCTTCCGGGAACTTGGCATCAAATGTTGATCCAATTACCTGAGAAACTTTGCCTGCTGTCATTGTCTCGCTCATGGGTCGTTCGCCCCGTGACTGATGTTTCAAAAACTTAAATAATTAACCGAGTGCTGCTGCACCACCAATAATTTCTGCCAATTCCGATGTAATGCCAGCCTGTCGAGCACGGTTGTACTGCTGCTTCAGGCTGCCTGCCATTTCGTCTGCATTCTCTGTCGCACCCTTCATGGCAACCATTCGGGCAATCTGTTCGCTGACTGCCGAATCGAGGAAACACTTGAAGAGCTTCGCTCGGAATGCCGCTGGTACTATCTCTGCAAGGATCTCTTGAGCCGACGGCAGAAATTCATAATCGACAGCAGCCTCAGACTTTGTTTCAATGACGCCCCCCAAGCCAACGATCGGCAGCAAGGATTCCACCACAGCGAACTGCTTTGAGGACGTCACGAATTGTGTGTATGCGACATCCAGGCGGTCAATTCGACCTGCGATGAAATCCGCGATGTAGCGAGTTCCTAATGCATCCACGTCCGCAAACGACGGCTGATCCTCAAACGTCATGTACTGCTTGTGAATTGGCACTTTCTGGTAATTCAGGAACTTGATTCCGCGTTTGCCGGAAACCTCTATCTGATACTCGATCCCGCTTTCCTTCAGGCCACGAATGTGTCCGAGTGTCTGACGCAGCACGCTGGCATTGTATCCACCGCAAAGACCACGATTCGCAGTCAGTACCAGCAATACACTGCGTTTCATTTCCGCTCGACGTTCAAGCAATGGATGCGAAAACTTCAGATTCGCTCGTCCTAAGTCCCCAACGATCTCAGAAATCTTGCGAGTGTACTCAGCAGCTTCCGTAGCGCGATCCATCGCTTTCTTAAAGCGGCTGGTCGCAATCAGCTCCATCGTGCGCGTAATCTTGCGGATGTTGCGCACCGCTTTGAGCCGTTTGACGAGTAAGCGTCTGTTAGCCATGAATCAAAAATCCAGTGTTGATACCGTACTCGTTCCGAGGCTCCAGCCTCGGAACGCACTGCCCGGAGGCTCTTGCCTCCGCTGTCATCCTTGGAGGCGGGAGCCTCCATTGCATGTACTCCAAGGCTGGAGCCTCGGAGTGAGTGACTTAGCTCTTCGATGCCAGTCGGGCCACGAATGCTGTCAGAGCCGCCTTTAACATGCCTTCAATTTCTTCCGTCAAGGCCGCCTGGGCGATCAGTTTGTCTCGCAAATCCGCATGCTCGGTTCGAATGAACTCGTGTAGTTGGACCTCGGTTTCCTGCACCTTGTTCACCGGAACCTTGTCAAAGTAACCTTTGGCACCGGCATAAATGGCAACAACCTGGTCAGCCACGTGCAGAGGAGCGTACTGCGGCTGCTTAAGCAGTTCTACCATTCGGTAGCCCCGGTCAAGCTGAGACTGAGTGGCCTTATCCAGTTCTGTGCCGAGTTGAGCAAAAGCTTCCAGCTCGCGAAATGCCGCAAGGTCCAGTCGCAAACTTCCGGCGATCTTCTTCATCGCCTTGTTCTGAGCGTTACCACCCACGCGGCTGACGGACACACCGACGTTAATAGCCGGCCGAATGCCCTTCCAGAACAGGTCGGATTCCAGATAGATCTGGCCATCGGTGATCGAAATTACGTTCGTGGGGATGTAGGCGGAAACTTCGCCTTCCAGGGTTTCGATAATCGGCAATGCGGTCATTGAACCGCCACCGAGTTCTTTGTTCAGCTTGACCGCTCGTTCGAGCAATCGGCTGTGGCAATAAAATACGTCACCGGGAAACGCTTCGCGACCCGGCGGGCGACGCATCAGCAATGAAAGCTGGCGGTATGCCACAGCCTGCTTTGAAAGGTCGTCGTAAACAACCAGCGTATGCTTGCCCTGATACATGAAGTATTCAGCCATCGCAGCACCGGCGTACGGTGCGATGTACTGAATTGGTGCCGGATCTGCACTGCTCGCCGCAATGACGATGGTATAATCCAGTGCTCCATGCTGACGCAGAATTTCTACCACGCCTGCCACGGAAGAACCGCGCTGACCACAGGCCACGTAAACGCAAATAACGCCCGTGTCCTTCTGATTCAGGATGGTGTCAATCGCAA
>JBDNFT010000805.1:0-2829 GCA_041689695.1 Planctomycetaceae bacterium
ATCGCATCCGGCGAAAGTTCCCGTATTGAACTGATCGACGGAACAGTGCATTTCGGCAAGGTGCAGGAATTTGATGCGACCGCTGGCAATTTGATTCTGCTGGCGGAAGAACAAACGATCACGGTCCCGATTACAGACGTTGCGTCGGTGGCGATTTCTGGCCAAACAGCAGCACCAAATCCTGAACGTCCCAGCGCGTGGCTGAATTGGAACGATGGTGGGTTTGTTTCCGGTTCATTGATTTCTGTTGCCGACGGTACCGCAGTTGTTCAAACGCCGTATGCTCAGGTGCCGTTGAAGTGCGAAACAACGGGGCTTGCGAATATTGGGCTGACGAATAAACGACACGAAAGTGAGCCGGACACAAAGATCAAAGTAGCCGATTCGGGCCCCTATGTGAGTGATTTGAAACGACGAACCCTGGCTATGGACAAACTTAAGCTATTGGAGGAACAACTCGGACGACACCATCCGCAAGCGGCCGAGGCACGAGCGGAACTTGCGAAATTGCAAGCAAAAATTGACAGCGACACTAAGGATGCAGATGCAGAATTAACAACTGAACACAGCGAACCCGATCGTCTGTTCCACGAACACGGTTCACTCCAGGGCACACTTGTCGTCGAAGGCGCGGCTGATTCTCCGATTCAATGGACGCCGCTGGGAGGCTTGAACGCATCAACGCTGCAAGGCGTCGAAAATGCACGCTTTGTGCGTGCGGCCGACGTTCAGCACCTCTCAGAAAATCCAGATCTACTGGCGGCGTTTCCGGACGTTATCTATTTAAAAAACAACGACGTACTTCCATGTCGTATCGAAACCTGCAGCGAAAAAGGAATTCACTTCACGTCACCTCTGACAGAAGTGCGATCCTTTGCCTGTGATCAGATTCGAGCAGTCGAACTTTCAGCTGCCGGTCGTAAACATCAGAGTGGCTTTGCGGACGAGGGCTGGAAGGGCATCAGCGTTAAGATCCAGAAAGAGAATCGCCAGAAGCTCGTGTTTCGCGGCAACACTATGTATTCGCACCCCGAAATTCTTACCGGGGACACCGTGCGTTTTCACATCGAATGGCCAAAACAATCGTGGGCCGATTTGAATATCGCGATGTTCGGCAACGGACAACGCGACGACGAAAATTGTACGCACGTTTGCTTGAGCCTGATGCCAAATCAATTGCAGGTCTCGGACAAGCCAATGCCGGCCAACCAGAGGATGATGGGCATGCGAATGGGGGGCGTCCAGGGCGGCGGGGCGAACAGCGGGCAGATCTTAATTAAGGATTCCGAAGCCGATATTCAGCTTGTCGTTCATGACGGCACGATTATCGTCTCGGTGAACGGACAGCCTGCCAGGACGATTAAGATCAACGCTGCGTCGTCCGGTGGCCGAGGCATCGCGTTCGATTCAAATCTCACGGCAGTGGGCCAGGTGATTGTCAATGGTCGAGTCACACAGCGGGCCAATGATGGCGTGGCCATTTCAAAATTTGAAGTTGACAATCTCTCGGGTACTTCCATTCGGCAGTTCATCGAGGAAGAATCACGGCAGGCGGTGCTGACCATTCCACGTTTCCGCCGCGACAGCCCGCCCACTCATGTGATCATCGCGCCCAACGGAGACCTGCTGCGTGGCCGATTGCTGGCTGTCGAAGGCGATCAAATTGAATTTGAATCCCGGCTCGAAGCACTGCGTTTTGAACGCAGTCGAGTTGGTGCGATCGTCTGGCTGGACCCGCCGAAGAAAGACGATCCAAAACCTGTGAACTCTGAAAAGGCAGCGGCCGATTCTGCCGACGTCGCAGAAGCTGCAACTGTTGCTGTGACACCGGAGCCACCGTCCGGTGACGCTGATGGCTTCGCAACTGACGATGCAGCAGATGAAGCCGTGCTGCAAGCCCAGTTGGCGGATGGATTCAGCATTACAATGAAACCAATACGACTCGTCAATGGCCGCATTGAAGGATCATCTGCGTTGTTGGGAAAATGTTCGTTCCCGGCGAATTCAGTTCGTGAACTGTTCACGGGCGATCCCAAAGCCAGCCAACGATTGGCGGCTTACGACACATGGGTCCTGAAATTGGCTCGCGAACCAGACTGGGATATTCCGCAAGCCGATGGTGGGAACTCCGAAGCCGCAGCGATGATCGGCAAACCAGCACCGGATTTTGAGTTGCCTCTTTTGGACGGCACTAAGTTCAAACTCAGCGACCACAAAGACAAAATCGTCGTACTGGATTTCTGGGCGACATGGTGTGGTCCCTGCGTGATGGCTTTACCCGACTACATAGCCGCCACATCAAAGTTTGACGAATCGCAGGTGATCTTTGTCGCCGTGAATCTGCAGGAATCGCCCGACCAGATTCGTACGTTTCTTTCAGACAAACAACTGACACCTCGGGTTGCACTCGATCGCAGTTCTTCGGTAGCTCCGACGTTTCAGGTCTCGGGCATACCGCATACCGTGATCATCGGACAGGGCAACATTGTCGAAGACGTACACGTCGGCTATCAGCCCGGCAGTGGCGAATTGATGCAGACCATGCTCCAGCAAATGCTGGACGGCACGTGGAAACGATCTGTTGATGAAACAGTCAAGCCAGAGTAGTTTTTATGTAGGTCCTTTCTGCCGGAAAGGACTTTGCAGCTTGCTGCAACCTGCGACCAGAACCACGTTGCCCACAGGACAACGCGACGCCGTTGAGCGGACGTCCGCCCTTGGGTCCGCCTTGCGGCGAAGCGGTGCGGTGTGATGTTGCCAAACTCGGGGCCGGCTTTGGTTGAATATATCTAAGAATGGTCGCGACAAGTCGCGAAGTCCTCCTCGGCA
>JBDNFT010000806.1:0-3322 GCA_041689695.1 Planctomycetaceae bacterium
AACTGGCTGCCCGAAAGGACAGCAAGCTACGGTTCACCGATTTGTTACATCATATCAATTTCGACTGTCTCTATGCCGCATTCTTCAACCTGAAGAAGACCGCAGCAGTCGGCGTAGACGAAGTAACATGGCATGAATACGAGCAAGACGTGGAGGCCAACATCCGGGTGATTGCTCGTCAGGAATCTTCACCAGAATACCCAAATATACAAATTTTCAACAGCCCAGGGTGGGCTCTGTGGTTTTTCTATTTAGTTTCGTCGGCCAATTCTTTGACCGCCTTTACGATATCGTCTTCCACGGCGGCCGACCATTTTGTTGGCAGGCCGTAATAGATCATTGCCGTTTCGCCCTCATATCCGCCCTCTTGCAGAACTCGAAGCGACGGGATGTATGCCATCACGTCGTTGCAATAGCCAGCGATCCAGATCGTTGAGCCGGGAAGTTCGTTCTTCAGACGCAGTGCATAATCAATAACAACTTCGCCCCCGAGTGTGACGATCTGCAAATCACCCAGACGCAACAGTTGTACGGGATACGGATACGTCGTGGAAAGCTGACCGTCACGCGAGATGGCATCCAGTAAATGAACTGCGCGACGAGCGATATACACATCTTTGGATTTCAGATCGGCTTCAATTTGTTCCTTGGAGGGAAGTTGATCGAATGCCAGATCAATTTCGCGATAAGCCGTTTTTAGCGTTCCATTGACTGGCTGCATGGGGCCGGCGACCGCGCGATCAATGCTGTCTGCAATCTGTTTGCCATAATCAGCCGCCAGTTCCACCGTCTTTCGAGGCAGCGGATTCTGATCGGCACCACAGCCTGCTATGAACATAGCGGTCGCTTCCGGATGACGTCGTTCAATTTCCAACTGTGCGAATCCAGGCCAGTCGCCGCACCATTCCATGCCGCCCAGTACCGTGGCATGGCAGGCGTAGCCGAACAAAATAGTCCGGAGCGAACCGTCCGCAGCGCGGACCACCAGCAGTGGGACATCATGATCGACCGGGCCAACCAATTGCCCCGATTTACGAAGCATGGGGACATCCGGTTCGCGATTGGTGCGGCGATTGACTGCAAACGTGGCCTGACCAGAACCATACTGCAGTGTCGCCGGAGCGAGATTCGCGAAGGCTTCGGCTGAGATCTTCAAAATACTGTCGCTAAGGAATTGTGTGTATTCGGCGACCAACCGTAGGTTTTCGTCGTCAAGCGAGTACATCGACATCAAATTGCGCCCGACAATGGGTCCGGAATGTGTGTGCGATGCGGAAATTGTGATTCCTGATCTCTGCAAACCATGTTTGTCAACCAGTTGTTCACAGATGGTCTTCGAAGTTATTCTGTCGATTCCAACAAGGTCCAGCGTCACGATCAGACTTTTGTGCCCGGCTGGATCGCTGATGACAAGAGCTTTGGCATACAAGTCATGTATGGTGCCCTCTGCCGGCTTGGTTCTTGAAGCGTAGCCGGACATCCACATTGCGGTCGGCGGAGTAATGACCGTTTTGGCGACTCCAGCCTGCCAGACTTCATCGGCATAAACGACAGTGTCCGTGAAAGACACAGTGAAGAGGCACGTGAACAGGACCATCAGTCTTTGCATGGGAAACCTTTGCAAAAAAAACTCAAATCTCACTTCGAATGGCAGGACGATTCATTGTTGTATCAACCATGTGATTTGAGCGCACAGTTGCTGATACATTTTTGTCTGCAGGTTGCCTAAATTCGTTTGAACAGCATTTCCAGGGCTGCAAGAATTCCCGCCCCCGCCAGCATCCAAATCAATGACGCGATGCTGAACACTTTTCTGTCACGCCATTTCAGCAGCGCGGCCAGCATAGGTTCTTTGTACACAGACACGGGATTGCCGAGCAGTGCAGCTCGCAGGTCCTCAACCAACGTGGCCATTTTCTGGTAGCGGTCAACGGGTTGCCTTTGCAATGTCTTCATGCAAATGGCATTCAGTTCCGCGGAGATTTTGTTTTTCGGGGCCACTCGAATCGGCTCCCGGACCGGTCCCTCGAGTAGTTTACGTTTGATCTCTTTGAAGTTTTTGCCTGACATGTAGCTTTCACCTGTCAGAACCTCAAACAAAATGATTCCCATGCTGTAGATGTCGGAGCGTTCGTCTACGTCACTTGTTTCCACTGCCTGTTCAGGCGACATGTAGAAAGGCGTGCCCTGTACGTCACCGCGGCCTGTCAGCCTTCCGGACATGACTTGCTTACCACTGCGAATCAGCTTGTCACCGTCGTCGTTGTCGTCCATGTCCCAGACTTTTGCCAGTCCCCAATCGAGAACCATGACCTCGCCGTAATCGCCGATCATGATATTGGCGGGCTTCATGTCACGATGGACAACGCCTTGATCGTGCGCGAATGACAGACACTGCGCAGCATGAATGAGCACATTCACCAGCGATTCCAGTGGAAACTGCTCAATCGTCGGTTGATGGTTGGCCGAGATCTGGTCCAGGATATCACTCAGATCCCGTCCCCCAAGTTTCTTCATCGTGAAGTAAGCGTTGCCTTCTGAATCTCGGCTGAGTTCATAGACTGGAATCGTCGCCGGATGCGGGATCTGAGCCGTTACGCGAGCTTCACGAAGAAATCGTTTTTGGTACGTTTCAAGGTTCTGATACTGCGGCTGTAGCGTCTTCATCACGACGACGCGTCCGAGATTCTCATCGACGCAGGTACGCAGGATCGCTTCACCGCCCTGAGTCAACGGCTCGAAATCACGATAACGCATGAAGCCGTTTTTAACGTGTTTGGGTAGATCCCTGTCGGTTTCAGACAGTGCGATATTCTTGTTCACAACAAGTATCCTTTGTGTCAACTATGTCTTCAGGCGTTGTTCTAATAAGTCTCGCAGCTTGTTCAAGTCAATGGCAAAGCCGCGAATGCCTTCTGACAGCTTATCAGTCGCCATCGCGTCTTCATTCAGCATCCAGCGGAATAGGGATTCGTGGATGTCGATGCGGTCAAGCGGCAGATCGGCTGCCGAAGATGCGTTCAGCATCTGTGGGACAGAAGTTGAAGTCTGACTAAGTTCTGCCAGCAGGTTGGGGGCGATGGTCAGGAGGTCGCAGCCGCAGAGCGCCATGACCTGTTCCTTTGTCCGGAAACTGGCTCCCATGATTTCAGTTTTATAGCCAAACTTTTTGAAGTAGTTGAAGATCTGAGTCACCGATCGAACGCCAGGATCGTCTTCCACTGGAATCTGATCGACCTTGCGAGCCGCTTTGTACCAGTCATAAATGCGACCGACGAAAGGGCTGATCAGTGTCACACCGGCTTCAGCACATGCAATCGCC
>JBDNFT010000807.1:0-2360 GCA_041689695.1 Planctomycetaceae bacterium
ATCACGACCGTTGAATTTGTAGGTGAGTTTCGTGTGCTCAAGCCCCAGCAAATGCAGCAACGTCGCGTGCAGATCGTTCACGTGGACTTTGTTTTCGACCGCCTTGTAACCGAAGGGATCGGTCGCGCCAAAATGAAAGCCGCCTTTGACGCCCGCTCCGGCCATCCAAATTGTGAACCCATTCGGATTGTGATCGCGGCCCTTGTCTCCCTGTGAATCTGACGTCCGACCGAACTCACCACCCCAGATGACCAGTGTTGAATCCAGCAGTCCGCGGGCTTCCAGATCGGCGAGCAATGCGGCAGCCGGTTGATCGGTGTGAAGGCCACAGGAGCGGTGATTCGTTTCCACGTCGCTGTGACAATCCCACGGCACATCATTCACGCTGCCGTCACCGCCGACACCCTTGCCGGCAAAGATCTGCACGAATCGGACACCTCGTTCCACCAGTCGCCGCGCGAGAAGACACTGTCTTGAAAATGTTTCGCATTCAGGACGATCCATGCCATACAGCTTATGCACTTCTTCGGACTCGCGCGACAGATCGAGAGCTTCCGGAGCAGCCATCTGCATCCGGTAAGCCAGTTCAAACGAGTTGATCCGCGCTGCCAGATCGGCCTGCGTAGGCCTACTGGTGGCGTGGACCTGATTCAGTTCGCGAATCAGATCGAGCTGCGAGCGCTGCTGGATGTCGGAGTGTTTTACATCGCGAGTCAGATTGTCGATCGATTCCTTTCGCCGCGAGTCAAGAGCCAGGGCCTGATACGTCTTGGGAAGAAATCCGGCCGACCAGATTTGATCGTCACCGCGCGGCCTTGTGTCGTGGAGCACCACAAACGAAGGTAGATTCTGATTCTGCGATCCCAGGCCGTAGGTCATCCACGCACCCAGCGCCGGAAGTCCGGGGCGATTGGTGCCACACATCAGTTCGAGCGACGCCGGCGCGTGATTGTTCTGCTTCAAATACATTGAATGCAGAAAGCACATCTTATCGACATGCTTCGAAAGATGAGGAAACAGGTCCGAAACCCATGAGCCAGACTCCCCGTGCTGCGCCCATTCGAAAGGCGACTTGAGACACTTGCCACTTGTCGAGAAGAAGCCTGTCTGAGGATCGGACCCGGCGAGCTGCTCACCATGTCGCTTCTGAAGTTCCGGCTTGTAGTCCCATGTGTCAACCTGCGAAGGCGCACCGGTCATGAACAGCCAGATGATGGATTTCACTTTCCCCGGAAAGTGCGGTGGTCGCAGCGCGAGCGGATCTGTGGCATCCGCTGCCGCAGCGGTTTCACCCTGCAGCATACTGGCAAGCGCAACGGACCCGAAGCCAAGTCCCGACTGCTGCAGGAAGCGACGTCGAGCCGGCATTTCGACTTCGGCCGGGGAGTAAAAGTTGAACATGGGATGAGCCTTCAGTCGATGTAAACAAACTCGTTTAGACAATACAAGACATGACAAAACTCGATCAGAGCTTTGTCGGTCGATTCCGGTGTTGCACCATCCGCAGTGGTACGCTGATGTTCGATGAACGCTTCCATGCGCGTTCGCTCAATATCGGATGGCGTCCTGCCGAAGGCGATCTGGTATCCTCGGTCAATCGCAAAAGACAACGGAGCGTCGTTGGCGGGTTTGATCAAAGCGAACAGCTTTTCAGCCTGCTGTCGGACCAACGGCGAATTCATCAAAGCCAGGGCCTGCGTCGGAACGGTCGTGACGCTGCGTTCGCCGATGCTTTGAGTCGGCTCCGGTGCATCAAACATCGTCATGATCGGAAGCAGTTCGCTCCGTTTCACGCGCAGGTAGACGCTGCGACGTTGGCTGTCAGCCAGCACGCTTGGCCCGAACATCGTAGAATCCAGATTGCCACCGGTCGCAAGCAATGCGTCACGGATCGTTTCCGCTTCCAGACGACGCGGCTGAAAATGCCACCGATAGAGATTGTCAGGATCGATCTTCAGATTGTCAGCATCAACTTCGTGCGACTGCTGATAGACGTCGCTGAGCATGATGGCCCGGTGCAAGGGCTTCAGCTTCCAGCCGCCGCGCACGAGTTCTGCCGCGAGATATTCCAGCAGCTCAGGATGCGTCGGCTTATCTCCCTGAACTCCAAAGTCGTTCGGCGTACCAACAATTCCTTCGCCCAGATGATGCTGCCAGAGACGGTTGACGATGACTCGCGCCAGCAGTGGCCCGGCACCGTGTTCCACGTCTGTCATCCAGTTCGCCAATGCGACTCGCGGAGGTTCCGGCGCGGGCGTTTGAACGGGCGTTGCAGTTGCATCGTTGCGCCACAAAACCTGCAGGTAACCGGGTTCCGCTTTGTTCTGCTTGTTATCGACTTCGCCACGTCGAAGAAAGAA
>JBDNFT010000808.1:0-6442 GCA_041689695.1 Planctomycetaceae bacterium
GCACTTGGCACCATGCACTTGGAACCAAACAAAGCGTGACGGCGGACAGCGTGGAATTGTAGAGGATTTGGCGACCGACAATGATCGGTAGTGACACTTAACTTGAGGTGACACTTGCCCGAATTTGCCGTATGCAGGATCAACTGGCGTTGCTTCGCAAGACGGAGACAAACAGTGCAAACTGCCGTTGGTCTGCGAGTGGATTCATTGCTGAAATCGATCGCATGCCGCTTGATGTTCGTAAATGAATAGCCAAGTTGAACGCGATCGTCCGAACACCCGCGTCTCACTTGCTGACTTCGCTTTGAACTCCGTGCTCTCCGTGTACTCCGTGGTTAAAAACGAATCGCAGATTTCACCACGGAGAACACAGAGTTCACGGAGGAATGCCGCGTCACAAGTGCCTCATGGATTCGTAATCTATAACGGATGCCGAAAACTGTTGAAAACTAGTACCCGACTCGTCGGAGCCACCGCATTTGTCGTGACACGTCAGCACTTCGGGGTTATCATGCCGGAGCATCTCGCTTTTTGAGTGTAGGCACAGGTGCCATGCACTTGGCACCACAATTAGAGGATCTTGGATTCCCGCGATTGTTGATCTGTACCCCGGCTGAGTTTTTGGGAGACCCAGAAAATGCCACGTAATGAAATACTCGACGAAATCTATGCAGCCCGCGAAATACTGCTTGCCGAACATGACGGTGACCTGCATGCATACATTGAAGCAGCCCGCAAGCGGGCGATTGAATCCGGTCGCACAATCGCCGTTCCAAAGCAACGAACGCCTCAGGCTTTAACTTCGCGAGTACATACGAATGGCTCGGCGGAAGATTGATGGTCGAGCGGAGTGGGCTTTTGGCGAAGACTATAGGTTCTTTCTGCCGGAAAGGACTTCGCGACCAGATCTAAGCTGATATTAGGAGAACGCGACGCCGTTGAGCGGATATCCGCCCTTAAGTTCGCCTTGCGGCAAATTGAAAAATCCTCCTCGGCTAGGAGGACCTACCCAGACCAAGAGATTCGCTAACCAACTGAAATGCCCTCAATGGTCTGCTCCAAAGCGAATCTTGCAATTTGTCTTGTTTAACGTGGACTCTATATCGTCAACCACGGGGGAGTTCACGATGAGTGAAGCTGCAATCAATTTGATAGACGCATTTGCTGCACTGCCGTTAACTGAACGGCATGCAGTTCTGCTTGAACTGGCTCGCATTTCAGAAGACGAAGCTGGGGGTATCACCGACGACGAACTAGAATTCGCTGGCGACCAGGTATTCTCAATGTACGATGCTGATTGATTCTACGCGATTCGCAATCAGGGGATTGACATCCCCCGCTCGCCAAAACGACATCAATTCTGACCGCGCGAAGAACTTGCATCTTGCCAATTCAGCCGCGCGGATGGCATTGCTTATGCACGGACTTTAAGCGGCTGTGTTCAACGTGAGTATAAATCTGTGTCGTGCGGATGCTTGAGTGGCCCAGCATTTCCTGGAGAGCTCGGATGTCGGCACCACCCGCCAACAAATGCGTCGCAAAACTGTGTCGCAACGTATGCGGCCCGATTTCATTCGCGCAACCGACGCGGGCGGCGTAGCGTTGCACAAGTTCCCAGATGGATTCGCGATTCATCACGCGGCCGCTGCGAGTCAGAAACAAATAACCGCTGTCTGCACCGGCAACCGTGACAAGATCAGGGCGTTCATGCAGCAGGTATTTGCGAATGGCATCTGTCGCGACCGGATTCAAAGATACAAGTCGCTGCTTGTCACCTTTGCCCGTGCAGCGACAGTAGTTCTCGTCCAACTGCACGTCATTCTGCTTCATGTTCACGACTTCAGACACGCGACAACCAGTCGCATACATCACCGCCAGAAGTGCGCGGTCGCGAAGATAATAGCGATCGATCGGCCCGATGGGAGCGTCTAACAAGGCATCCACCATTTCCGGGCTGAGCACTTTGGGGAGTCGTTCCCACAGCTTTGGCGAACTCACCAGATCAACGGTGCTTTCCGCGACGACACCTTCCAGCATCAGAAAACGGAAGAACATGCGGACGGCGACAAGATTGCGTCCGACACTGCTGGCCGCCAGTCCGAGCGATTGAAGGTACTCAAGGAACAAGGTGATCGTCGGAACGCCGATTTCGTGAATTCCGACCTTGCCGTTGTCGCGATTCCATGTAAAAAATCGTTCCAGGTCGTGACCGTAGGCCGTCAACGTATTTTTCGACATGCCGCACTCGGCATCAAGATACGTCAGAAAACCTGGAAGCCACGTTGCGGGGTCTCGAAAGGAGGAGACTGCAAACGAGCGACCTTCTGGCAGAGTTTTGCGACGAGTCATAGTTTCGTTCTGCCGAAAAAAAATCGCCGTCACCGTTCATGAGGGGGAAGAACGATGACGGCGACAGCTGGAAACCGTTCGAAAACGGTATTCTTACGTCGGTGCATCCAAAATAAAACATCTTCTCTGGAGCTATTATTGAAATCGTCTCCCTAGGGACCTGGCCTTTGAAGATTCACTGAATTCAGGGTTGTCGTAGTTGTAGGGGAAAAATTGGCGATTCTGTTAGTCGGGAAGCCTTTCCCCAGACTCGCAGGTTCATTAGACTTCCCATCTTGTGGCAGCTTACCGAACCTTCGTGACGTGCCATGAAATTGGAAAAGGGCCTTTTCCAAGGCTAAGTATTCAGGATGCAGTTGTCCGTGTTTTCGGATGTCGGAAAGGAGTCTGATCAATGGCGTTTGAGCCACAACGATTCATTCATGCTGCCAATATCCGGCTTGATGTTCCCGTCAGCGTGCAAACTTCAGAAACGCTGACTGATGAACTTCGTTTCGCATTTGAAGATGCCACTCTGTACGCCTTTGAAGAAGTCATTGAAGCCTCCATTCGGCACGACGTGGATTTTTTGCTGTTGTCAGGCAACGTCTTTATCGAAGCCGATCGCAGCCTTCGAGCGCGGCTGGCACTCCTAAAAGGCTTCAATCGGCTGGCCGAACACAAGATTCAGGTGTTTGTGTTGCCTGGGGATTCCGATCCGCCGGAAGCATGGCGTGCAATCCCCGAAATGCCTGACAATGTGATCGTGTGTTATAGCTCGAACCCGGAACCGGAGGAGTTCTACGTCAACAAGCAACTGGCCACAACGCTGTCATCGTCGATGTGGTTTGGCGAGGCAGATGCGTTTGGAATTCGCGTGCTGGCGAAAGGCACCAATGGAATTCAGCCGTTTCGTATCGGTGTTGTCAGCAAAGCCAAATACGAAGAAACTCGGCGAATGGCGGCGATGGCAGCATCCGCGTCGGATGAATCGCTCTCCGTTTCGCTTGATCATCTCACATCCGGTGAACAAATCGCAGGACTGCAGTCGGAAGGAGAATCCGACGACGAATCCATTCGCGTGCGACATTCCATCGACGCTGAAGACGGTCAAAAAACTCGCAAAACGCCAGACAAGAACCGCCGGATCAAGCGATCTCTGGAAACACTGGAAGCTGGCCCGAGCGATGCGCATCCTTCGCTTGATCCGGGTTTCATCAAATACGTTGATGAAATGCTGCGTGAAGGTCAGTTGAATTTTTTGGCGCTCACCGGTGAACTGGCTCGCACAACACTGTGGCGTGACGAAGGCGTCGTCCACTGTCCAGGTACAACTCAGCCTCGCAGTCAACTGGAAGCGTCTGGTGGTGCATGTTCGCTGGTTGAAATTTCGGGCACTGGCGAAGTTCGAATTTCTTCCGTCGATTCCAGTTGTGTGGACTGGAAAAACATAGAACTCAATGTTGCAGCTCAGACGAATCTTTCATCGATTCTGCAGCAAATGAAGACGATGTTGCTGGAATTGAAACCCAGTACAGCCGATCGCATTTGGTCTGTGCAGTGGATTCTCCGCGGTGCGCTGCCGGTGTTGCAGGACCTGACTCGCAACGATCTGGAAGTGGCCGTCGCTGTGGAACTGGACGAACTGAAACACAGCGGCCGCACGATACGTTTGTTGCATGAGATTCGTTCACTGCCAAACTCGTGGCCAATGGGCGATCCGCCCGACGCACTTGCCGATCAGTTTCAGTTAAGTGTCGGTCGTTCAAAGGTGCTTAGCGACGACGCATTGCAGGCGATGATCGATGGCAGCAAAAAACTTTCCACCGGCTGGAAACAACGCTTGACCTCGCTCTTGCCTTCCGTTGATCCAGAACAAATACTTGCAAAGCTGCGGACTGACGGAGCCACATGGTTCCTACCGGACTTTGGCCTCAGCGACGAAACCACAGATGCAGATCTGGATGATGTGGAATCAGAAGACACAGCAGAGCTTGATGTACATGATAATGATGATGAAATCGTCGAGTCTGATTTGAATGAGGACGACGCGGATGACTAATGTCCAAAGGAAATCGGCATGAAGCTGACGGAAATTGACATCGATCGCTTTCGCATCTGGCGTAGTCTTTTGCTGCGCCTGGACCCGAAAGGTCTGAGCGTCATCTACGGCCCCAACGAGGCCGGCAAGACGACGCTTATGCGTTTCATTCGATCGACGCTGTATGGTTACGAACCGTTATCGACCGAACCCGCATGGCATCAGCCAGACGCTGAACAACCATGGCGTGGCGCTCTGCGATGTGAGCATGGCGGTCGCACATGGCGAATTCACCGTCGCGCGGAACTTACAGGCCGTGGTCGTCTGCGAATCTCCGGCGGTCAGGAAGGTGTCGAAAAAGAAACCGCGCTCAATAACATTCTGGCCGGAACCAGTGAAGAAGTTTATTCCGACATCTTCGCTGTCGGAGTGCGTGAGCTGAACCAACTGGCGACGCTGGGCACGAATCAGGTTGCTGAATACATCTATGGCCTTTCGCTGGGACCACAGGGTCGACAAATTCTTGATGCACTTGCTGATATTAAAGAGCGTCGCAAGTCGATGTTTGGCGCAGACAATCGATCCGGTCGCGTGCCGCGTTTGTTCGACAAATATGCCAGCATGGCCGGCAGCCGTCGCAATTCCGGACAGGCTCGCGACAAGCACGCCAAGCTGACTCGCCGACGCCAGGAACTGCTGCACGAAATCGACGAACTTCAGCATCGTGAAAGTGTCATCAGCAACGAATTGCGCGGCCTGCGATTTCTTCAAAACTGCCATAAACCGTGGAAGCGCATCAGGGATCTGCAACTGGAATTGACTCGGCTACTCGTCGTGCCGACCAATCCCACGGAAGCTCTGAAACAGTTGTCGGCTGCTGATAAAGACATGCAGGACGCAACCAATCGTCGCGACAAACACAACGATCAGGCGACTCAGTTTCGAACGCAGGCGGAGCGACTTCAGACCGACGCATTGTTCGACAAAGAACGTTACGCCATTCAGAGTCTGGTTGACCAGAGCGATTGGCTGCGTCAGATTGAAGAACAGATTCGCAATGCCGAAGAACGGTCATCCGAACTTCGCCGCGAACTCAATCATCAAATGACTCAGTTGGGCAGTGGCTGGTCGGTCGACCGCTTGAACTCAATCGACACATCCCCAGCCGCCCATCATCAATTGCTTGCTGCCGCACGCCGATATCAGGATACGCTGCAGCGGCGAGGCAAACTTCGTCGTTGGCTGCGCAGCATGACAAAACGCAGCCAGAAGGAACTTGTCGAACTGAATGCTCAGTTGGATTTCGTCGGCATCCCGGTCGCTGATGCGATCGATCAGGAACAAGCCCGACTGAAGGAACTCGAAAACCTCGGCCGCCTGCGTTTGCAGGAAGAACAGCTTGCACTGAAAATTCAGACCGTGCGACGCGTCATTGATCGTGTTGATACGGACGAATCGATTCCCGAATGGATCGATAAAACTATCACCACGATGGGCTGGATCGGCGCGGCGTTGTGCTTGTTTGGAATCGCGACGTTTTCACTTGGTGGCGAGCCACGTCGAGCGCTCGGCGGAGCATTGGCAGCGGCGGCGTTTGGTTTTGCCGGCATCATGTGGTGGGGCGTGCGCAACGGCCTGCGAAACAACTTCGACGCCAAGGTTGGCATCAAGCTGGATGACATCGCAGACGAAGCGCGTCAGGCGGATCGACAGTTGCGTCTGCTGCAGGATCGCATTGCCCGCATGTCGCTGGCCGATCGCTTCGCAGGTCGCACTGATACTGCTGAAAACTGGCAGTCTTCCACCGCCGAAATGGTGGATCGCATAGGAGGTTGCTCCGCGCGCATCGCGGATCTCGAGGTTCTGCAGCGCCGTCAGACAAGAGCAGCCTCCCGCCGCATGCGTCTGCAAATGCTGCGAGATCGCTACAAGTCGGCTCAGCAAAACGTCAACACCGAGCGTCAGGAATGGTGTCGCTTGCTGACATCAATGGGCATGGATGAAACCGTCCGTGTCGAACAGGCTTTCGATTGGTGGCGTCGCATTCAGGAAGTGCGCGAAATGCTCACGCAA
>JBDNFT010000809.1:0-2183 GCA_041689695.1 Planctomycetaceae bacterium
AAAACCTGCAGATTAGCGCAGAAGGAACAACGGTGGGCTGATCTTGAAGTCTGGAGTTTGCGATGGACGAAATGGCAACCACACGAGGCAAATGCATGGCTGATGCTGGCTGATGCCGTACAGCACCAGAACCGGTTTCTGGAAGCGGCGGAGTATCTTGACCAGGTACCATTGGACTCGCCGCTGGCTTCGAATGCATTATTGCTCGAATCAGAACTCTTGTTTGGGCCTGCCAATCGGCCATTGGAAGGCGAGATTGCCTGTCGAAAACTATTGTCGTTGGAACCGCGGGCCACCAAGGCACATGCTCATCTGATTCGCTTTTATGCCTACACACTTCAGCGGAATAAACTCGCGCAACAGTTTCGAGACGCTGTGGCAGCGGAGCAAGAACCTCCCGATGCGTACATCTATTTCTTTCTAGCGGATAGTCTCAATATGGCTCAGGGAGAAAAGCTCAATACCCTGTGGCTGACTTCCAATCCAGACCATGAATTGTTCCTTGTCGCAAGGGCACTTCAATGGAGGGATAAGAACGAAATCGATTTAAGAAAAACGGCTGACGTCGCAGAGAATGCCGTTTTGAATGACCGAGAATCACACATCGTGCAGCTACTCGAACGATTTCCACACAATGCCAACCTGCTTGCTGATCAGATTGATGCCGAGATTGTCAAAGGTCGGCTCAATCGTGTGCTTGAGTTGATGGCTCGGGCTCCGGGTGAGGCAGAAACGGACAATCGTTTCTGGAGAGCAAAAGGCTGGGTACATTATGCGAAGCAGGAGTTTTCCGAAGCAGAAGCCGCGTACCGTCACGCATTGCAGCTTCACCCGATGGATTGGATTTCGATGAATCGATTAGTAGAAGTCCTGCGTTCGCAGCAGGAATCGACGGAGACCGCAAGAATCAAGGCACTTGTACAGCGGATTCAGGAGCTTCGCACCGAAATACGCTCTGTCGAATCGATTGAAAACTGTCCATTGCCCCTGCTTCGTAAGCTGGGAAGACTGGCGCGTGACTGTGGTGATACTTTTGTTGCGGACGCACTTGAACAGCGACTGGGATCTGCAGAGGAGGCAAGTCTGTGATTGTAGAATACGTTCGACGACATTTCTTGCTTGTAACGACTGCCGTACTGATCCTCACCGTGAGTCTTTTGTCTCTGCTGATCCTCGCTCCAGGAATATCTCCAGCGAAAGCAGACAAACCACTGGAAGCACTTCGTGACGGCGTATTCTATATTTCTCCTGACAACTACATGGACACAGTACGTCACTTTACGAGACAGAGTTCTGTATTTCTTCCCGCGCCGCAACCAGACGTTGCGCTCGTGAGTACCAGGATCGATGCACACGATTTCGTCGGCGCTGGACAGTGCCGGGATTGCCATGCGTCGTATGTCGATTCTGCTTCTCAGACAGCTCATTTCAGGACATGCCAGCTGCCGGACAGTTCATCAGTTCCTGATTCCTTTGATCCCGGGCAAGATATTCTGCTGACAGGCAACGAAGGCATGCACTTCGAAATGTCACTTTCGGCCGATCGATTCTACCAGTCGCTAAACGTTCGACGCCGTGGAGAAAACTACGTACATACAAGATCGATCGACCTCGTCACGGGATCTGCCAAATATGGCCAGACATTCCTGTACTGGCAGAACCAGTGTTTATATGAACTGCCGGTGAGCCACTTTACGGATCTCAGTGAGTGGGTGAATAGTCCTGGATACATCGACGGCGTGGCGAACTTTGCACGTCCGATCGCTACCCGATGCCTCGAATGCCACTGCACCTGGTTCGAACAAAGTGGCACCCCTTTCAATCGCTTTATTTCGGAAGGGGTGATCCTGGGTGTGACATGTGAAAAGTGTCATGGTCCTGGCAGAGAGCATGTGGAGTTTCACCGCAGGAATCCATCGGCAACGAATCCAGAACACATCGTCAATCCAGGATCCCTTTCGCGTGATCGTTCAATAGATCTCTGCTCCTTGTGTCATTCTGGTGCTGGCGAGCCAATTGGAGAATCATTCCGTTTCCGTCCTGGTGACCGACTTGCGGATTTTGTTCGAATTTCGCCCGATTCAGATTCCGGCGCAGGTGGAGTGCATTCTGCAAATCAACAGGCTCGTATGGCTCTTAGCCGCTGCTCTCAGAAAAGTGAAGAAATGCAGTGCATCACCTGC
>JBDNFT010000810.1:0-4015 GCA_041689695.1 Planctomycetaceae bacterium
GATGGGCTCGTGGATCCACGCGGAGTCGCTGAAAGCGTTCAAAGCTGACATCATCGGCTTGATTAACTTTGAGATGATCGGCTACTTTAACGAGGGAGATCAGGCCTATCCGGACGAACGATTGAGAATGATCTACCCGCAGAAGGCAAATTTCATCGCTGTGGTTGGAAAACAGTCGTATCACGAATTCAACCAGAAGGTCTACGAACTGATGAAGGTTGACGCCGGTATCGATGTGCAAATGATCGACCACCCCATGGTCGAAAGTTTGGCAGGCCTGTCGGATCAGCAGAGTTACTGGGAATTCGACATGCCGGCGTTGATGATCAATGACACTTCGTTCATTCGGAATCCGAACTATCACCGAATGAGCGACGATATTGACACCTTGAGTTTTGACCACATGAGCGAAGTGGTTACGTGCGCCTACAAAGCCATTACAGGCTTCTAAGCTCATTGAGCTCGCCTGTAATCTGCATTCGAGTTGTCATTGCGGGGGGCGCTGAACCGAACGTTCACGACTGGCCTAAGCCGTCGATAGCCTGACGGACAAGTCTCAAGCTTTGATTCAGAACATTCAGCCGCCATCGTTCATCGGCAGGGCAAAACAGTTCCTTCAATCGTTGCTTCGCACGCATTGTTGATGGTGATCCTGACGTACCCCAGTGATGAGCCTGGTTTTCGGCACGGAGACCAGCCAAAACCTGAATTGGTCCGAATGTGCCAAACTCTGCACAGGCGAAGAGATATTGCGCTGCAAAATGATGAGAAGCACACCATCGGCCAAATCCGCCTTGGGCGTCGTAGGAGATGCCGTCGCAGTTACATACTTCGAATGAATCGGCTCCGAACCAGTCCGTCAGATGTGTATGAGCCGACGTGGTCAGCGGGTAATCGATCAAGAGCTTGCAGGCACCGGATCTTCCGAGTCCGGTATGAAAATCCAGGTGCACCACTTTGCCGCTTCCTCCCAGCCAGCGTCGCAGATGTCGCTGCAGAAGTTGCTGCATTTGTGTCGGTCCGGCACCCCCGAAAAAGAGTCCTTGGGGGAATTCATAAAGTCTCCTTTTGCAACAAGCGTCCTCAGGCTTCGTCCGCAGAGGCTGGTAGCTGAGTGCTCAAGCGAACTGTCACTCCATCGGCGACTGCTCCGAGAGCGATTCCGGCAGCCAGATACTGACAGAGATTCTGTACGATCCACGTCACAATGACTTCTGCCGACACCTGAAACGAAGCGAACGCCAGGACAAAAACCGGCAGGCTCCCCACAGAGAACACACCCGCGCCGTAAATGAGACCTCCCCGGATACCAGCCGGAAACGTTGATCCCTTCCGTAGAGCAAGGAACACTGCGGCGAAGACAGACCCATAGAGAAACGGGTGTGCCAGCATCTATGTCTCTGCCCGGGTGCCTTCCAACAACCTGAACAGCGCACGATTGTCATACTGCAGCTGAACTTCAGGAAGCAGAGCATTGACCAGGCAGTAAAAAACAGTTCCGACCAGAAACATCGTGATTCCGACCGCGATGCTGCACGAACACCATTTACGCAGTTTCATATGTCTTCTCCCTGCAGTTCTGTGAATTGCTAATACTGTTTCTCGTCACCAGACGAGAAGCCCTTTCCAACAGTTGCCTCATTTCTTCGGACGCGCCCTGAGGGCGAGCCCCAATGCTCGACGCACCAGCCAGCCTTTGGCCCGAGTCAATGGCTTCCATTGACGAATGACAAGTGAGCCAAGGTCCATTGGGCAATGAGTCAGAAGCCGAAAACTGTCATTGGTGACTAAAACTGTGTCCGAGTGCCGCACTCCGCCGATTCCTGCCAGGTAGATTCCCGGTTCAATACTGATGACCATGTTTTCCGCGAGTCGATCTTCGCTTCCCTCTGCAATCCAGGGGGCTTCGTGGTTGCCCAGACCGAAACCGTGTCCGGTCCGGTGCAACCGCTGTTCTTCGCTGCCATAACCCTCTTTTCGCAGGAACTCATTGACACAACCATCCAACTCACTGCAAGCCATCCCCGGTCGAATCAACTCGAACGCAATTCGACGAGCCTCTGTCATTGCGTCGAATGCTTGCTTCACTTCTGTGGATGGCGAGGCCGTAAAATACGTGCGCTCACTCTCAGCCGCATATCCATTGACTCTCGTCAGCACCATCGCAACATGAGGGCCCTCGCAAAGTCGATCGCAGAGATCTGGAACGGAGTGTGGCATCGCGCTTCCGGGTGCTGCCCAGGTGGCCATAATGACTTTGGTGGTCAATGGCTCCCAGTCATGAACCTCACGAATGATCCGTGAGGTGACCGTCCTGGTTTCTGCAAAGCCCTCCGCCACCGTGGCTCCGTAGCAGGAAGCCGCCAGCAGCCGTTTAACGCCATCGTCAGCATACATTGCTGCTCGCTCAATCATTTTCACTTCAGCCTGCGTCTTGACCAGTCGGAGTCGCTCGACGAGAGGTACCATTCGCAACGAGTGACCGGAGAGTTCACTGAAGATGTCCTGCCGGAGAGACGGCTCCACTCCAATACATTGAGCGTCATCGATCAATTCGGGAAGCCGATCCGACCACGAGCGTCCGGCTGGAGCGGGGTATTCGGAGTAGGTATGAATGTTTTCTGCAGAAATGTTGTGAGCCTTCTTCATGTGCTCATGGTCGAGCTTTGGAACGAGCAGTCTCGGGGCTCCGCTCGGACGCACAAGGAGGAAGAATGGCCTTTCCAGTGGTTCAAATCCCGCCCCTGTCAGATAGTAAATACTCTCGAATGCCGACACGATAAAGAGGTCGAGACCCGCCTGCCGAACTGCAGACTGCAGAGACTCAACGCGGTTTCGGTATTCTTCAGGTTCGATTCGCAACATCTCACTTATCCACTTAATAAAGACTGACAACCTGGGCGAACAACGATGAACGGTTCTTCGAGCCACAACAATCCGTTGGGTTCTCTTTTCTTGCCTCCCAGAGTTCACCTGGATCGGCAGTTTCTTCCCCGACCATATGACGAGCATCGGGTCTTGCAACTCAGCTTTTTACTGTTCTTTACTCGGTCAGTTGTTGGATCAGCAGAATCATGAATTGGACCATTTGGCGGTAATTCTCCACGCTGATCCGTTCATCGATGCCGTGAATTCGCTGCAAGTCCTCAACCTGAAGTTGCACGGGCAGGAAGCGGTAGATGTTGTCGGCAACAGCTTCGTAGTGCCGCGAGTCAGTCGCAACGACCGCCAGCCCAGGGGCTACGACCACGCCGGGAAATACCTGCCGGATGACCCGCTGCAGCGTCAGGAAATCTGGCGAGCGATGGTCCGAAATTAGGGACGGCGGTATTGAGGGAGCACCTTTGCGAAGCTCACATTCCACGCGCACGTCGTCGACGGCATCCCTTGCATGCTCCAGGACGAACTCTGGCGAATCGCCGGGCAGCAGGCGGAAATTCACGAGTGCTTCCGCATGTCCCGGAAGCGAGCCTTCATGCTGGCCACTCTGAAAGACCGTGACTGCTGTCGTGCTGCGAGTGAGCGCGTTCAGCGTCGGAGTCTGCGAAAACTTGTGCAGCAGGACAGGCGCAAGGATATCTCGATTGGCGAGCAGGACTCGAGGCATGCGATCCATTTCCGGCGCGACAGCATCCAGCATTAAACCGACTGGTCCAGTCAGGCTTGCGGGCAGCGGCTGTTGCTCCAGTCTGGCCACTGCGGCAGCCAGAATCCCGACGGCCGTTTGGACAGGTGGCATCGATGAGTGTCCTGGCTCGACATCGACGGACAGTCGAATGGTGGCATAGCCTTTCTCCGCCACAGCCACCAGTGCGAGCGGCGCGTGCAGCCCGGGCATCGCCCCGTCCACAATCACTCCTCCCTCATCGAGCACACACCGGAATCGCACCCCGCGTTCCCGCATCTTCAGGGCGATCTGCAGATTGCCCTCGTTACCGCCGACCTCTTCGTCGTGCCCAAAAGCCAAGTACACGTCCTGTTTTGGAGCGTATTTCTCGCCGAGTAAATGCTCGAC
>JBDNFT010000811.1:0-2572 GCA_041689695.1 Planctomycetaceae bacterium
CAGTTTCACCGTGCGCAAATCCCAACAGATGACGAATTTGACGCGACGTTTGCGGCGGTGTATTCCGGAAGGTGCCAAAGAGCCATTTCGTAAACTCTTCGGGAAGGATCATCCCTGGGGTTTGTCGGCTTCGTCACGGAGGAGACTCAGTAACCTTCCTCGTTTCCATGAGACAAACGCAACTCTTTTCGGCCATGAACTAACGCTTGTCGATGCGGCGTCGTTTCTCGCCTCTCATCGCGAAATTTTCGAACATCAGATCTACAAATTCACTTCGGAAAATTCCGAGCCGGTGATCATCGACGCCGGCGCCAACATCGGACTCGCCTGCATTTACTTTCGTCGCATCTATCCAAAATCCCGCATCACGGCGATCGAGGCAGATCCGGAAATTCTGCGACTGCTGAGTGCAAACCTGGAGACATTTGGGGCCTCGGATGTCACGGTGCTGCATGGAGCCGTATGGGACAGTAACGAAGATGTCCGGTTCGCTCAGGATCACGCCGACGCGGGCCGCGTGTCGCACGACGGCGAAACGGTCGTCCCCGGGATTCGTTTGCGGGAACTCATCGACGGTCAGCAGATTGATCTGCTGAAAATCGATATCGAAGGAGCGGAAACACGCGTTCTGAGTGACTGTGAAGGTGTGCTCGACGGCGTCCAGCGAATATTTGTGGAATATCACTCATTCGAAAAGCAGCCGCAGAGTCTATCGACGCTGCTGGGAGTACTCGAACGCAGTGGCTTCCACTACTCCATCCAAGACACGGGCGTCCACAATTCTCATCCTCTGGTCAAAGTTGAGCAGGAAGCGGGCTTTGATTTGCAGCTGAACATCTTTGCACTTCGGAGAGAATTACGGTGATTGTTCACGTTTCGACAAGTCAGACCGGAGGTGCTGGCAATGCCGCAAGGCGGCTCCATGAAGGCTTGCTGCAGCAGGACGTTGACAGTCCTTTTGTGTCTGCGGTCGGCACGGAAAATTCACCTCAGAACCTAGAGATTCTTGCGAAACGCTATCCGCGATTCTGGCAGCGGGCGGCGCAAAAATTCGGCATCGGACTGAGTCCGGACGACAGATGGCGTCGCACGACAGCTTCGCTGGACTGCGCCAGTGTCTTCAGCAGCAGCATCGAAAGTGACTCCACACTACTGAGTCATCCGAGCGTCCAGCAGGCGTCGATAATCAATCTCCACTGGGTCGCCGGAATTCTTGATTGGAAGGCATTTTTTCCCAACGTGCGGTGTCCGATTGTCTGGACGTTGCACGACATGAATCCCTTCATGGGAATTTTCCATTATGAAACCGACCGCCAGCGCAGCAACGCCGCCTCGCAGGAACTGGACGCAAGTGTTCGTGAACGAAAACGCGGGTTCCTGAAGTCCCGCACTTCGCCAGTCATTGTGGCGCCGTCGGCATGGTTGCTCGACAAGTCGCAGAATTCCGAATTATTCGGGGGCTTTCGGCACGAACACATCCCCTATGGATTGGACACCAACGTCTTTAAACCCTACCCACAGAAGTTTGCACGATCAGTTTTCCAACTGCCCAGCGACAGGAAACTGATGCTGGTCGTTGCGGAGCGACTGAGTGATCACCGAAAAGGCTTTGACCTACTATTGAAGGCATTGCAGATGCCCGAACTTTCAACAGAATGGGATCTCGTGGCCGTTGGTGAGGGTGAGTTGCCGTTGGGCAATCTGAAGTATCACCGCCTCAGCGCGATCTCTGATGAACGGCTGATGGCACTTATCTACGCCGCCGCAGATATGACAGTGATCGCCAGCAGAGAAGACAACTTGCCAAATGTCATTCTTGAATCGCTGTGCTGCGGCACGCCTGTCGTCGGGACGCCCGCTGGTGGAATTCCTGAACCCATCAGACAGGGGAGAGATGGTTTCATTGCGGATTCAATTTCGTCTGACGCTCTTGCGACCGCTATTCGTCGGGCGATGTCACATACTTTCGACAGGGCACTCATCGCAAAGGAAGCGGCCGCCCGATACGATGGTGCTCTTCAGGCCAATCGTTATCAGGAACTCTACGAACAACTATGAAGCCATCACTCATCATCAAACGAATTCCAATTTTGAACCGACTGCTCTTCTGGCATCGTCATAAACAGCGAAAGCAACAGCGCCGTGCGCTAGCGATGTCTTATTACACTGCAAAGCTGGAATACGTCGAGCGATGGGTAACGGATTCGAAAGAAACGACAAATTTCACCTATGAACTGCATCCAACAAACTGCGAATATCTTGCATCCTTCGTTTCGATTGTGACAGGCGTCCCGGAGCGAACGATCTCTGGCTACATTGCCGAAGTGCTAACCGATGAACGACTGCGAGACCATGTTCGAGAAGCGACAGAAAACGCTCCGCCGGATATTCGCGCGGAAGCGGATCCACACGCGGGATTTTCCCGCCGAGTTGGCTGGTATGCTGTGGTGCGAGCCATGCGGCCGAAAGTGGTGATCGAAACTGGCGTTGACAAGGGGCTTGGAGCATGTGTGCTTTGTGCGGCATTGATGGCCAACGATCGCGAAGGTGATCCGGGAAAGTATTTTGGAAC
>JBDNFT010000812.1:0-4753 GCA_041689695.1 Planctomycetaceae bacterium
AAGCCACCCTCATCCGCAGTTTCCTGCAATGCGGAACGCGCCAGACCTGCGGCCTGTGGATCCGCAGTTGCAGCATCGGGAGCGTGGTGGAAAAGACCGGCCGTTAGTTTGGGAGCCAATTTCGGAACCAGCAGCGACAGCACAGAAAACACAGCCCCCAACACGGATGCCTGCCACACGAATGGCAACGCCAACAACGCCAAAACGGCAAACAGCACCCCAGGACGCAGCAGTTTCTGTGGCAGAGTTCGTGCGGGTGAAATCGCCGTTGCATGAGGTGACTTGATGAAGGACGCGGTCGCCTGCGGCTTGCCGTTAAACGAAATCGCTTCGGCGTCGGCCTGCAGCATTGGAGGAACTTGCATTGCTGATCCGCTCTGCATGGCAGCGAGACCTTTCTCCAGAAGCATGGCCACTTCGGCCGCGCTGCCGAAACGATCGGCCGCGCGTTTCGCGTGCAGTCGATTGACAATGAGCATCAACCAGTCGGGCGTGTCGGGATTGATTTCTCGAATGGATCGCGGAGCGTGGTCGCACAGTCGCTTCAGCACTCCCATCGCCGTGTTAGCTCGAAACGGAGCATGTCCGGCCAGCATCGTATACAGCACACTTCCCAAGCTGAACAAGTCGGCTCGTTCATCGATTGCGTCGCCACTGGCCTGTTCGGGTGCCATGTATTGCGGTGTGCCCGCGATGACGCCGCTTTGAGTCAGACTGGCGGCATCGATGGCTCGAGCCAGTCCGAAGTCCGTAATCCGAACGCGAGCAATCCCGTTTTCCAGCAGGATATTGGCGGGCTTGATGTCGCGATGTACGACACCCTGAGCATGCGCGGAGGCGAGTCCCTGAGCGATCTGCATGGCCACGCGAATGGCATCCTTGACGTCCATGGCTCCGTTGCGGTGAATGCGACCTTCCAGCGTTTCGCCTTGCACATACTGCATCACCAGAAACGGCGGCGATTCTTCAACCGCGTGAATCGTGATGACGTGCTGATGAGTAATCGCCGCAGCCGCACGCCCTTCGCGAATGAATCGTTGCCGAGCCAGACCGTTGCCCGCCAGATGCGGCGCCAGCAATTTGACCGCGACAATTCGACGCAGACTTCTGTCGAAGGCTTTCAGCACAATTCCCATGCCGCCTCGCCCGGCGACTCGCAGAATGTCGTAGTGTTTCAGACGACCGATCGTGCCAGGTTCCGTCGGCGGCTCGACACTCGACATCCTCAGTTCAATGACCTCACCCATCTGTTCGGCATCTTCGGGTGATTGCTGCTGCAGTTCGCCAATCACGCGATCCAGTTCTGGCCCGACAGCAGGAGATTCGGCCAGCGACGCGGTCACTGAGTTCCAGAACGTTCCGTCCTGAGTCATCTGCTTCACGGTCTGTTGACACGTGCCGCAGCGATCCAGATGCTGCTCCAGCACAATGGCTTCGGCGTCGGCGATTGCACCGTCAATCAACTGTCGCAGTTGTTTTTCTGAAGGACATGATTCTGACATCGTTATTCGTCTCCAATTTGCTGGACCTGTTCTTTCAGCCGAGCCATCACTCGCCCGCGAGCCAGATACACGGCTCCGACCGATATGCCCAGCGACTCCGCCGCAGCGGCTCCACTGGTTCCGGCAAGTGCCGTCATTTCGAAGGCCAGCCAAGTTTGTTCAGAAACCTGTTGCCGCACGATGTCTGCCGCCAGGTGCAGCACCTGCTGAGCGTACTGAGCATCCCATTCTTCAACGTCCGACACAGGATCAGTTTCGGCCTGCAAAGCATCGTGATGATCGTCTCCACCGGTCGCGTCCATGCGGCGAGCCGTACTGGATCGCCAGTTCTTCAACCGGTTACGAGCGATCGTGAACAGCCAGCCACGAAACGAACCTCGTTCGCTGGAATACGTCCACTTTCGCATCTGCTGAACAACGGAAAGCAACACGTCCTGAGCCATATCCGCCGCATCCGCATCTCGCAATCCCTTGCGTCTGGCGAACCCATATACCACGGGCGCGTAGAGCGTCACAAACCGTTCCCACGCGACCTGATCGTTTTCGTCACGCAGTTTCAGAAGCAGGCTGATGCGAGTTGTTGGAGCAACAGTCATTCAACATTCCCTGACAGCCAGTACAGCGCAGTCACGGAAATCTATTCCGAGAAATCGACTGCATTGCAAAGAATATCAGAGTACACAACGTTCTGTCAGACTTTCGCTGAAGGAAAGGGTCGAGTCTTTTTCGGAGAGGAGTTTTTTGGTGTCAGCGGAAGATATCGTTTGACCCGACTCGGAGAGGAGGACGGCTGCACAAAGTGCAGCCGTGAGAAAGCCTCCTCTACGAGTCGGGTCAAACGGTGCACTCCCTTCCGGAACAAAAGTCACCTAAAAACATTTTCAGATTTAGGCGAAATCGCAGGAATCGCAGCAGCCTAAAGGCTGGACTCCAACGAGGGGCAGAAATCCCCCCTTGAGGCAAATCGCCCCAAATTAGTCGCAACGCAGGCCAGCATGTGCCACTTTTCTAAAGGACTTTGAACTTTCGCGACGTGGCACGTAGATTGCTTTTAAAGATTTAGGACCGGAATTGATCCCCGAATAGCGAATGACCACGTGCTCAAAGGAAATTTTATGTCCACTCAGACGAATACTCGCGATCGAATTAATCAACTGACTGAAGAAATCAAAGGCCACAACGAGCCATTCCAACGCATTGTAAGCCAGGTGAATCAGGTGCTGGTGGGCCAGGAGAAGCTAGTCCATCGGATGCTGATCGGCTTGCTGGCGAATGGGCATCTTCTGATCGAAGGTGTGCCGGGGCTTGCCAAGACGACGGCTGTTGCCAGTTTGGCAAAAGCGATCAAAACGGGTTTCCAACGACTGCAGTTTACTCCTGACTTGCTGCCAGCGGACTTGATCGGTACGCTGGTTTATCGCCCTCAGGATCAGACGTTTGTGGTCCAGAAAGGTCCGATCTTTTCCAACCTCATTCTCGCCGACGAAATCAACCGCGCTCCTGCAAAAGTTCAGAGCGCTCTCCTCGAAGCGATGCAGGAGCGACAAGTGACAATTGGAACGGAAACGTTTCCACTGCCGCAACCGTTTCTTGTAATGGCGACTCAGAACCCGGTTGAGCAGGAGGGGACGTATCAGTTGCCGGAAGCTCAAACAGACCGCTTTATGCTGAAAGTGATTGTTGACTACCCGAACCGTAATGAAGAACTTCAGATTTTGCGTCGTATGAGCAAGACCGGTGCAAAGTTTGATATTCAACCAGTGACATCGCCGCAGGAAATCATGGCGGCTCGCGAATTAGTGGATCAGGTCCATGTCGCCGAGAAGATCGAAAACTACATCGTCGATCTCGTGATGGCGACTCGTAACCCGGAAGCCTACGGATTGAAGCTGAAGGATTTGATTCAGTTCGGCGGTTCACCGCGAGCGACCATCAATCTGACTCTGGCCGCAAAAGCGAATGCGTTTCTGGCAGGTCGAGGTTATGTCGTTCCGCAGGACGTCAAAGATCTGGCTCTCGACGTGTTGCGGCATCGTGTTGTGATCACGTACGAAGCCGAAGCGGAAGATCGCACGAGTGCATCGATCGTGACCGAGATTTTGAATCACATTCCAGTGCCGTAATTCTTGTTCCGAGGCTCCAGCATTAACATAGTAGACGTCACTCTCCGAGTGACGCAGGCCGGAGTAGCGGCCCCGTGGCATTCGTCACTCGGAGAGTGACGGCTACTTTAATATCAGTCCAGTCAAAAGAAGCAACCGAAATGATCCCACGCGAAGTCATCCGCAAAATCCGGCGAATTCAGATTCGTACGTCTCACAAAGTCGACGAACTGCTGGCCGGTACATGGAACTCCGCCTTCAAAGGTCGAGGTATCGAATTTGAAGAAGTCCGGCCCTATCAGGTTGGCGACGACGTGCGGACGATCGACTGGAACGTTACGGCCCGCAGCGATGTTCCGTACGTTAAGCTATTCCGCGAAGAACGCGAACTCGCCGTCGTGCTGCTGGTGGATCTGAGCGGATCGCAGAGCTTCGGCACGAACGATCAAACGAAACGCGAACTGGTGGCGGAACTTGGTGCGACGCTGGCGATGTCGGCGATCAAGAATAATGACAGAGTCGGGCTGACTCTGTTCACTGATGACATCGAAAAATGTATCCCGCCGCGAAAGGGTTCACGTCACGTTCTGCGACTCATTCGGGAACTGCTGTATTGCGAACCAGTGGGAAGTCGCACCAATCTGCGTCGAGCACTCGAGCATCTGAACCGTACATCGAAACGTCGCACCGTGGTGTTTCTGATCAGCGACTTTCAGGACAGCGGATTTGAAGCGACGCTGAAGGTGGCTCGTCGCAAGCACGACATCATTCCGGTGGTCATCAGCGATTCGCGTGAAGGTGAGATGCCGAACGTAGGACTGGTGCGACTGCAGGACGAAGAAACGGGTGACGTGATCACGCTGGATACTGCCAGCCGAAAAAACCGCGAATTGTTTGCAAAGCTCTATCAGCAACAGTCAGAAGCTCGGGACGGAATGTTTCGTCGTCAGCGATTGGAACCGCTTCATCTGGAAACCGGTCGAGATCTGGTTGATCCGTTGCGACGATATTTCCACAAGCGCGAGGGCCGATCATGAAGATCTTCCCCGTGAAAAGCGAAACAGCCAGTCGTAGCCGAATTCGTGAGAGTTCGGACGCTGCCTGCGTAAACGCCGCTTGTGTAGGACGGGTCTCCAGACCCGTCCTGAC
>JBDNFT010000813.1:0-6854 GCA_041689695.1 Planctomycetaceae bacterium
GCCGACGTCGATATGCGACGGTCAAAAATTTCGCGGATGATTTTGAACGACGCTACCGACATCACTTTTGAACAATGGTCATCCCTTGCCTACGACACACGCATGTATTGGCCAATGACAGAGATTCCTAAACTGGCAGCCGACTACGAAGCGCTAAAAAAGAACCAGCCGCAGCTTGCGGCGGAAGTGGCGGAATGCTGGGAGCATCTGCAGAACTGGGACTTTCGATCGTCAATCGAATCAACTCAGACAACGCTGGTCGTGGCATGGTACGAACAATTATACGGATTCGGCTATCCCGCAGAAACGCTCAAGAATGAGTTTACCGATCGACAGTCGTGGTTTGTGGCATTGAAGAACGCCTCAGACAAACTCAATGGCTTGCACGGAACATGGAAACATCCGTGGGGTAAGGCTCATCTTCTGCAGAGAGCAGCCGATCAGCCGGATGTGCAGCATGCTGGAATCGGCTTGAATCCGTTTCAGAAACACCTGCCGTGTCCCGGCACTCCAGGTCCATTGGGAATCATCTTTACGGTGTATTCGTCACCGGAAATTCCCATCCTGCGTCCGCAGCGATTCGCGGTGGTGGGAGCATCGTACATGGCCGTCACCGAGTTCGGTCCGTCAGTCATGGCTCACAGCGTGATGCCTTTTGGAACCAGCGGCCGCCGTTCATCGCCACATTTCTTTGATCAGGCAGAGCTATACTCAACCAGCAGATTTAAGCCAGCGTGGTTTAGTCACGATGAAGTCAAAGAACATGCCGTGAGCACATTGAAGCTGCAAAGGCTTCGCGATTGAACCATCTCATGTAGCGGTTTTATGGGTGGTTTCGCGAACACTGTAACTATCAGTCGTCCGCGTCGTATTTGCAACGATCAACTCAGCTAGCAACCCGAGCGATAGAGCTTGACCGCCAAGCAACGATGCGGCGATTGAGTAGGCAAGCAGCGGACGGTTACCAATAGGCTTGGGGGCCGCAATAAATCCAGTCTGATTTGCGATCCAGATCAGACTCAAATATGTAAGACCCAACATTCCAATCGTGAAAAACCCCAGTCCGACGCTTCCCATGGCATGGAGTGGGCTCCGGCCAAATCCAGTGAGAAATGTGACGGTCAGCAAATCGAGCAGTCCGCGAAGAAAACGCCGCACGCCGTATTTTGAATGACCATGTTGCCGTGGACGATGGTTGACAGCAACCTCAGCGACTTTGAAACCGCGGGCGTGAGCGAGCACGGGAATGAAGCGATGCAGTTCCCCATAAATTTTAATTTCACGAGCCACTTCGGAGCGAAAGAGTTTCAGGCCGCAGTTGTGATCGTGCAGCTTGAGTCCGGACATTGCTCCCACCATCCAGTTGAAGACCTTGCTGGGATAAACTTTATGCCACGGATCGAGACGCCGCTCTTTCCAGCCGTTTACGACGTCGTACCCAGCGTTGATCTGTTTCAGCAGCTCGGGAAACTCTGCAGGATCGTCCTGTAAATCGGCATCCAGCATCAGGATAAGTTCTCCGGTGGCAATCTTCATGCCGGCCGTCAGAGCAGCGGCTTTGCCAAAGTTGCGTCGAAGTCGAATTCCTGCAACCAGAACGTGATTTTCTGACGAAGCAACAGTGGATGCGGCTTGAGATAACTCCGAAATTAAACGCCAGGAATCATCCGTCGAGCCATCATCAACAAGAATGATTTCGAAGCTTGCAACTGAGCGCCCAATGCCGGCTTTCAGTTCATCAATCAATTGAACCAGACTATCCTGTTCGTTAAAGACTGGCACGACAACAGACAGGATCGAACGGCTGGCGCGAGAAGAGTCAACATGGCTCATTGAATAGGGGGCAATTCGTATGCTGAGTTATGGCGTTTCAGGTAACAATTGAATGTGTCCTGCACAATGCTTGCACACAACTTTGTGCCCAACATATTTCATCGACGCACGGAGTTCTTCCTGGCAATGCGGACACTGCGCATAAAAGGCGTTAATAACGACAGTCGGTGAATAGGTGAATGGGATATTGCAGTGCTTACACTGGACTTTCATATTGCGATATTTCGCATGAATCCGCAATTCCTGATGACATCCAGGACAACTGACATAATGACCTTTTGGCGACGCGGCAGCAATCACGGCAAGCTCCGGCAGGGGGACAAACTGAGGAATCTCGATGCTGTCTTCTGACAGCTCCGAATTCAGCAACGCGCGACACGACCGACAATGGACAATGCGTGCCGGCATCTGATCGCCACATTGAGGACAGGATCCTCCCGGCCATGCACCGTTCATGAATACAGCCTTATTGAAGTTTGACCGGGGGGTGTTACCCAATATCACTCGATTTGCGATTATTGTAGCCATCACTCTCCGAGTGATGTATGCCAAGGGCCGCGTTTTGCAGCCTTCGTCACTCGGAGAGTGACGTCTACTTTGTCAAATCGAGTGCCATTGGAATGTTACCGTCAACTGCATCGACCGTCGAGATCTTAACCTATTGCCATTGGTATTGTCGATTGTCCAGTGATTGAACTGACAAACTGGCTCGTATTGAGCAAAAAATGTGGTAGTGCGATGTTGTCCCGCGCGTTCATCAGTACAAACAGAGGCAAGCCAAAGCAGCCTGCAGAGGATGCGTGATCAGCCAGCTAATTGTGACGCACAGATGGCCATCCAGAAGTTCAGAACCGGATGGCCCCAGAGGCAGATGGCCCCAGAGGCATCACCTGATTCTGCAAACGCAAACAGAAAGACACGACTTTCGAAACCGTTTCTGTAGTTCTGGCTGAGGTGTGCGGCTCGGTTTGTGGCTCGGTTTGTGGCTCGGTTTGTGTTACTGCCCCGATTGAAATTTATTTAGGCAAGAAAATTTTCGGGTAAGAAAATGAGTCTCATCTGAGTTCGCTATTCGTCTTACCTTGAATCTTCTTGCCTCAATTGTGTTCTCCGACTTGACGCCGGGACCATCCGATCGCCATGAATATAGATCGTCATACCACAATTCGGCGAACCCCCAAATTTTTTCATATGAATGGCAATTGCTTCGCGATTTGGCCGATCTAAATCTTGCAGAGATTACAAAAAACAGACATACTCCTTATACAACATTAACAAAGACGGCATGGTGGCCGTTAGTACCTTTTCGAATTCTGGCCGATGCATGTGCTGCGTTTGCCAAATTCCTCACGTCTTCAGGAGACCAAAGAATGGTCGACCTGTACTTGAGTCTTGGGATTATGATCTCCCTGTGTGGCCTGGCGGCTGTCGCCGGTGCATCGCTTCAAAAGCGCGCGGGACGCGTGGTCGTGTTCAGCACGGAGGCAGTGGTTTGCCTTGCGACTGCGGCCTATCTGCAATACGTCTGGGACCGACCGCTGCTTACTCGACTGTTGCCATTTTCGGGCACAGTTATTCTTGGCAATTGGCTGCCAGTGGTTGGATCATTCTTACTTGGCGTCTACCTGAAGACAGAACGCATCATGCAGTTGCGGCGGATCGTATTGGCGACGGTGATGGTGGGAATTTCTGGTTTCTCGCTGGCGAAACCAATGCTGGGTCCGCCTCCATCGTGTGTGCCATCTTTCAACAATCGCACACTGGATTTTCAGACGACCAATCAAACCTGTTCGGCCGCATGTGCCGCCAGTCTGCTTAGAATGCATGGCATTTCGGCAACCGAAGATGAACTCGCCAGAATCTGCCTGACTCGCCGTGGAACCCATTGGCTTGGTCTCTATCGAGGCCTCAAACTAAAAACCGCCCGTACGAACTGGGACGTTGTTGCGGAAGAGGTCAACCCAAAGGATCTTTTCAGCAGCAAACCTAACTTTGGAATTCTGGCGATGTCGTTTCAAGCTCCAGGAGAGGATCAAGTCGTTGATTCGGAATGGGGATTTGAATCCGATGTCGGCCATACGGTGCTCGTCCTGCAGTCTCGTTCGTCGAAGTCGCTCGACGTATTTGATCCGTCGCCCGAATACGGCCATGAAACATGGAGTGCAGAGGTGTTTGCCAGTGTGAAGCAATGTATCCTGTTGCGGCTGATACCACGAGATGGCAGCCAATTGCAAGTCGAAATCAATCTGGCCGCGATCAAACAGGGTATTGATACATACCCTCCCATTGCTCAGCGTTGATGACGACAAATCGGTCCTGATGCTATACTTTGCATAACCTGAGCTACCCGAAGAACACACTTGAGACATCAATGTCAGGATCTCAGCAGAGCCGCGATCGACTTGCGAACGAACTATTTAGCACGCTGGAGAATGCGGGCGAGAATCTTGTACTTGCCGAAAGCTGCACAGCTGGTTTAATCTCAGCGACACTCGCACGAGTCCCCGGAATGTCCAGGCGTTTGGCCGGATCATTTGTCGTGTATCAGATTGACAGCAAAGTCGCTTGGCTCGGACTTCATTCTGACATGATTCAGCAACATGGCGTGGTCAGTCAGGAAGTCGCAGCGTCCATGGCCACGAGGGCGTTGCATATGACGCCTCATGCGACCATAGCGATGTCAATCACAGGTCATCTCGGTCCCAATGCACCGGCAGAACTGGACGGCGTCGCATGGCTCGCGATCATGCGACGCGGAGGCAATCCAATCGCCGTCCGGCTGCAACTTCATTTTGATTCGGCAGAAGACTCGACCCGACAACGCCACGAACGTCAGGAAGATGGCGTTCGACAGGCGCTCAGTAGACTTTTGGACGAGCTTAATCGTCGCGAGTATCTCAATTCGAATTGAATTCGGGGGGACAATCATAAGTGTCTCTTCACCCCCTTAATGACTACTGTGCCCATCAAACGGGACAGCTTTTCTTGTAGCTTATGTCGTGAGACTTCCGAAATTGGGGATAGTCACTGCATCTCGCATCGCATCGTCTGGATGAAAAACAGTTGTTCAGGCCGATGAAAAGCTGTACGCTGCTGCATGACTCAACAACCGGATCAGCTACCGGATCAGCTACAGGATCAGAACCTTGGCCGCAGAAAAAAATAAATCAGATTCTTCTGGCACAAATCGCGTCCAGCGTTTGGGCGACTTTGAGCTCAAGAAAAGACTCGGTAAAGGGGGAATGGGCGAAGGCTTTTTGGCTCGCCAAATCAGCCTTGATCGCATGGTTGCACTCAAGACTCTAACGAAAGAACTGGCCAAGAAAGTTGATTTTATTGCGAGGTTTGAACGTGAAGCAAAGTCGATGGCCAAGATCGACCACCCGAACGTCGTCAAGATTTATGCGGTCGATTCATTCAAAGGGATTCATTTCGCCGCTATCGAATATATTGATGGAAAAAGCGTTCAGAATTGGCTCGACCACCTCGGACGACTCAGCGTGGCCGATGCCGTTTACATCGCCATTGTCAGCGCAGGAGCGCTCCAGCATGCGCATTCGCAGAACATGGTGCATCGGGATATCAAGCCGGACAATATCCTGATCACTCAAAAAGGCGTCGTTAAAGTTGCCGACTTCGGCCTTGCGAAAGCAATGGATGAAGATGTTTCGATGACACAAAGCGGCACCGGACTTGGCACGCCATTGTACATGGCACCAGAACAGGCCCGCAACGCGAAACATGTCGATGAACATGTCGATGAACGAGTCGATATCTACGCACTCGGCGCAACGCTGTATCATCTTCTGACCGGTAAGTTGCCATTCATGGCGAACACAGCGCTGGAACTGATTCTTTCGAAAGAAAAGGGCACATACCCAACCGCCCGCAGTTTGCGGTCGGAGATTCCGGAACGCCTGGATTTGATTATCGACAAAATGATGGCGAAGGATCCCAGCCACCGTTACAAAAACTGCGACGAAATCATTCAGGATCTTTCGGCACTGGGAGTTCACGGAGAAACTCTCAGCTTCATTGAAGGTGCCTCACCGATTGGAACAGGGCTTGGTGGCGCGGCAACGCCGACTTCGCTTGGTGGAACGCAGAAGATGCGTAAAACTGTCACATCGACAGCAGCACCTGCCGCTTCAACTTTGGGCGCGATGACAGACGCTGCAAACGCTGGAACACGAATCTGGTACATTCAGTTTGACGATGAACGTGGAAAGACTGTCGTAGAAAAGCACTCGACCGGCCGCATTCTGAAAATGCTTGCCAGCGGTAAACTGAACGCTAAAGCGCGAGCCAAAGTGTCTGCTGACGGATCATATTTTCCGCTGGCGCAATTCCCCGAATTCACCAGTGCAGTCGAAGAATCACTCGCACGAAAGTCGGTCACAATTCGCAAGGAAGACATGCAAAGTCTGTACAAGAAAGTAGATAAGGAACAGAAATCTTTTCATCTGAAACGAAAACTCAAGGACATGGCTCGGAATGCATACAGCATGATCTGGCTGCTGATCCTGATTGCTGGCATCATTGTGATCGGTTATCTGGGTTTTCAATACGCGGAAACGATTCCTCAGAAAATCCTCGACATGATTGGTTGGGGAGAAAAACCGGCCGAAGAAAACACACCATTGCCCGATGGTATGGTTCCACAGGGAAGTTTTCCGCAAGGCCAACCACCAGCACCATAAATAAATGCGTTCAAACTTCAGCCTGTTGCGCAGTGCTGCAGCAAAATTCTGGTCTGTTCCTATCTTCGCCATTGAATCTCCTTCACGACTCCGCCGACCGGTACAGTATCTAAAACATGACGCGACTCAACTTCACCGGACGAAGGCGAATCTCGAAACAACATGTGACGATCAGTGTCACCGGGATTGGCGGTATCGAGACGTTTAGCGCAGAATTTGAACTGGGAAGCTACGGGTTTCCTGATTCCGCTGCCGTGATTGTCGAAGCGTTTCGGCAGTTGGAACTTGTTCGATTTGAATTTGGCCTGGTGGAAAATATAA
>JBDNFT010000814.1:0-3850 GCA_041689695.1 Planctomycetaceae bacterium
AAAGACAGGATGATGAAATGCATGGCGAGTCAAATCGTCCTGTCCCTCACCGCCCTGTCAAGGCGAGCGGTAAGAAAAAGATCACTATCACCACAGACTTGGTTCGAGCAACCACTTGCGATTGACCACGCCAAAGTATGCAGATCCGGGACAGATCTGCCTACGTAGTTCGACCTGTCCCAGGTCGAATTCCTGCGATGCCGCGAATTGATTTGGCAGGACTGATGCTGCCGCTCGCCCAATAAATCAATTTCGCAAGGTTGAAGAGCATTGAATGGCCATCCCATGCAACTTATCTTTCGGCGCTAAACGTCAGCACCCCTGCCAACATCTTACGGGAATTTATCATGTGTCTCTTCGCCATCACTGTACTCCTGACAATTGTTTTCACCAACCAAGTCACTTCGGCCGCTGATCCACCAAATATTGTCCTCATCTACTGCGATGATCTGGGATACGGCGACGCCAGGTTACAGTTACCTGATCCCGGCCACAGGAGATCGCGTGCCGTGTGTTTATGTCGAAAACCAGAACGTCGTGGGACTTGATCCCAATGATCCGATTGGAGTCAGCTTTGGAAAACCCGTGGGCGATGATCCCACTGGCGAAGATCATCCAGAGCTGCTGAAAATGAAATGGCATCACGGCCACAACGCCACGATCGTCAATGGAATCAGTCGCATTGGGTTCATGTCTGGTGGCCATGCGGCTCGTTGGAAAGACGAAGACATGGCGAACGCCACAACGTCGCAGTCCAGCATGCTGATCGAGTCGCACAGATGACCGCTCAACTCAAGCAACTCAAGGACGCCGGGCGATCGCGGTAAATCGCCAAAAGCGCGACCATCCGGCAGGATCAGGGGCGTTTGCAGGCTAAAGCCTGTACTCCAGCGCTGGAGTTCAGCCTTTAGGCTGCATTCGTCACAAGGAAGCGTCGTTATTTGTTTAGCTCGCAAACAGAATCGACTTTACGGTTTCAGTCAATCGCTGAAGATCCGGATCATTATGCCGCAGGTGCTCGTGGCTCCATACATCTGTCGTTCCCTCGTAACAGTCGTCAGCCAGAGCCATTCCCAGGTCTTCCAGATTCAAAAGCAATCGGCGGCGTAAGACTTCCGGCGACTCCTTCGAACCGACGACAAAGACTCGACTCTTCAAGTCATCCGGGACAGCTTCGTCGAAAGCAATTCGTCGAGTGTCATAACAGTCGTCGAAATCGATGAGCAATAAGATGTATCCGTCCTTGAACTTGCGAAGGTGTGCGATGTACTCCGCTGTAAACTTTTCACGAACTGCTGACCAGCCTCCTGCGCAAGGCAAGACATCGATACGGTTTGCTTTCACCTGGTCGTGCAACACGAATCCATTCGCGATCTGTTCATTCGCGCGGTCTTCCGGAATGACATAGACGTGCGGAAGGTATTTATTAACGCTCATCCGATAACCTCGTTCCGAATCAATGCGTCGATCAGGTCACCTCCATAATTGAAGTCTTTCAGCAATTTAGGCAGCGTTGGGTCCAGATGCGACTTTCGTGTCAGGACAATGGTTGTGTCATCGGAGAATTTTCGCAGAATTTCAGGGTTATGGCTCGTTGCAACAAACTGCCCGCCCCGTCTGGCGTTCTTCCGCAGAGCCGTAATGAATTGTCCGATCTCAGAAAGTGACAGGTGATTGTCCGGTTCATCCCAAATGCAAACGATCGAAATTCCGACCGTATTAGAAGCCATGATATACGCGCTAAGAAAGAAACACTTCTCGCCATTTGAAAGCGCGTCGAACTCGACCGTTAAACGTTCTTCCGAGTCAGATTTCTTAAACGTCACCATCAATTGCTTACCTTCTTTTCCCTTTTCCGTGTTCTCTATGGCTGAAAAATCAGGAATCAGAGAACGGAGAAAAGAATCGAACGCACCATAGGCTGCTGGTTTTTTTTCCAGCAGCCCTCGAAGACACGACGCAAAGTTTGACGCATCTTCGTTTAACTCGGATGTGGGCTGGTCCGAGTAACCAGACATGTTCGCGGGAATGGGGGCCAGAAGAACAAGAGAGGCCAGGAAACCTTTGAGATCCTGAACAGACCGCGCGGGTGGTTTTTCATTGATCACAGGGAGCGCGAATACATGCCAATCGAGACCAAAACTGACTCGGTTCGGGAGTTCGACTTGCGCTTCAACTCGAGTAAAAACAGCTTGTCCATCCACAGAAACCGCTTCTTCAAGAATGCGTGCTTCGCGAAAATTCTCTGGCCAGTCGAACGACACAGAATAGACGAACTGTTTCTGCGCCAGAACTATTTCTATTTCGAATCGCATAGGGCGACCCGATCGATGGAATGAAAAATCACTGTCGGTGATGAGTTTTTCGACGCGACTGGAACCACGACAGATGCTTTGAAGAATGGCAAGCGCCAGACGAATTGTGGACTTTCCAGCACCGTTCTTTCCGATGATTAATGTCGACGATTCGTCAGTAAAATCAATTGTCAGACTTTCCAAACAGCGAAAGTTTTGAATGTAGACTCGTTTGATCATGAGATATCCGAATTGGGTTGCAAGACAACCCGTCTGCAATGGTGCCGTAGAGTTTATTTTTCCTGACATTCGTCGGGACAGGATTATAGCAATGCGGGGGGAACCACGCGAACCGCCGTCCGGCCCAGGCGGAAATCTCAAAACTCCAACGCATCCAGATCGGCGATCAGTTGGTCAATTTCATCGCGGACTTTTTGCTTGACGCCGACGGACATGCCGACCGCATGGCGGCCGTCGAGGATCAGTTCGCGATCGCGTTCCTTGACGGCCATGTCAATCGCCGATTCACCGCTGTCACCACCAAAGAGTTTTGACAGGTCAATCTTGAGTCCACCAACTTCGCCTTGAGCTCCGGCAATCGCCGGCATTTTATGTTGCGGGAAAATGATGGCATTTTCCGGACAGACTCGACTGCACGCCGGGCAGCCTTTTTTACAACTGTCCTGCTGCTCGACAAGAATTCGGTCCAACGCGTCAACGCCGTAGACACCGAACAGACAGAAGTCGATGCACTCCATGCAATTCGTGCAGCGACTGTAATCGATGACCGGATACCAGCGGCGACCGGTGTCTTCTGGCAGCAACGCCTTGTCTTCCAGCGTCGCATTGCCGCTATCGAAAGCGCGGCGGGCTTCGAGCATGCGTTCCGGCTGCAGATATCGCTCGAGTTGTTCGGCCTTCGGTGAGCCACCAATCCAGCTCATGAGTTCCACAGTCTGAACTGTGTTCTCGCTGGCGATTCGGCGGACTTCGCGGATAAAATCGTCGGCGTTCTGAGAACAACGCAGGTCGATGGCGTAGACGCGTCGATTCGGTATGTTGACGCTGCCAATTCCGTTGCCGTCTTTGGATGCCATTTCGTCTGAGGCTTCATCTTCTTCTTCTTCTGCATCATCGTCAGCAGACTTCAGCAGGCTTAAACCTTCGTGACCACGTACACCGCTGCGGTCCAGTGTCCATCGCGCGGCGCGGTCGTAGAGCCAGCTCAGGACGACCAGGTTGCCAGGAACCGATCGCAGGAACAACATGCCGGTGTGCTCCTGCGACATGTCATACAGATGCGGGACGAGTGACACATCGACGCCAGGTTCGGTGAGCAGAATCGTGGCGATGTCTTCTTCCAATTGTCGCCGCACGGGATTGCGTCCCTGGCCCTGACTGATAACGACGGTAACTTTGCTGACTGCCATAACCAAATACCTACGATTCGTTAACTTGCCCTTTGATGGTTCTTTGAGCATCTTCCCAGGCGGAGTTCAAAAACTCAACGTATTCTGCCGCAGAAAGTAAATTCGCCGCAGGTTCGAACTCATACA
>JBDNFT010000815.1:0-9045 GCA_041689695.1 Planctomycetaceae bacterium
CGATAGAGAATTTGTCAACATTTCCTAATTGGGCAGCGTCACTTCAGATGAGCCGAACGCGCTAGCGTCGGGGCTTTCGCAGTAAAAACCTTGTTCGTGCCAATGCCCGAGGCTAGCGCCTGCGGCTCACACAAAGACCAGCATTTTCATTGAATTTACTAAGGAAATGTCGCTCTCCAGCTAAGGCGTAAGAGTCAGAGCGAATTGTGGCGTATCTCGATCCGCCTGTCAGCCGATACGGTCGCAGATTATCAAACCCGCTCGACCATGCGAAACCAACGCACACGGCGGACCGTGAGCAGGGCAATGTACTCATTACACTTGGCCTTGATGGAATATCTCAAACGCTATCACGAATATCTAAAAAATTGTGAATTCGGAAGTGGCATGAGAAACCATGGACAACGAACCTGTCGGCCACGTATCGCACCGCTAGGGTCGTGTCCCTTAGTTCGCTATTCGAGTTGATGCAGCAGTTCAAGTACGAGTGTGCCGTGCTTGTCTTCGAACACAATTCGCAATCCAGAGTTGCGATCACCAGCAGCCACTACGTGCATAACGGAATGCCTCCCTACAACCAGGAACTGAATTTTGGCATCGTGTAACAGCCCCAGTGTCGCGTCAGAATACGGGTCTGCTTCTATCGCCTTCTGCAATCGAAAGTGTGAATCCGGAAAGAACCCTGAATATCCATTGATCATCGGAATGTCATCAAGCACTGTATTCAACATCCAGCGGGTTGTCACATCAAAGTCCCCGACTGTGGCACCCTGAACATAGGGTATCAGCAGGACGCCGTTGCCATTCTTCAAATGAGCCTTCACATACAATTTCCACTCTGCTGAGAATACATTTGGAACACCGACCAACTGTACCGTTGGAGGCGGTATTTCAAACATCGTCAGCAACGCCAGAGGCAATAATACGCCGCCGCTGATCCATTGCCGCAGCAATCTGTTACGCAGTCGAGAACGGCATTGCTTCCAGAGGCAATCCAGGCCAACGCCGGCAATCGCGATGATCGCGAGTTGAACGAAATAGGCGAACCGAAATGCACTTCGAACCTGGGAGATTCCGGGTACATACCGACTAAGTGTTTTCCACGCATTCCAATGACCAATCTGAAGATTGGTGCCGAGTGAAAGTAAAAACGCGACAAGCGCAATAGCAAAAAGGAACCAGATTCCAATTGAATTGGTTCTAAAACGAGGCAGCAGCACAATGAAGATTGCACACACGGCAAGAACAGTTCTCGTCCAGCCAGGCGACATCTGCCAGCGGCTTTCCTTTGCGAACATGTGGAATTTGATGCCGGCTGTATTTGGTTCCACCAGATAATCCACTGGCGCGATAGATAGCTCAGCGACAAGTGTGTCACTTCGTTCAAATGAGTGCTCCTGCATGACACGATTGATTGGCAGTAGCAGCGGTATCAAGAGTCCGAGAGCGATAAGCAAAGCAACCGCAGCCCCGGGGAGCCATCGCGAAAAGTAGCGCCCCGGAACAATCAACGGCGCTGTTGCTGCCAGTAAGAGAGTCAGAAAAATCCCGTGATGCACTGCGACGGCGAACACTGCCACGAATGCCACACCCACTTCAACGCCACGAAGAATTACACCACGAATTCGTGGACTTGGTTGCGGAGGAGACTTCTGCAGAATCATCGCACTCGCAGCCTCTCGAAGCCGAAGGATAGCGGCCAGAGTCCACAGAATTCCCCAGACAGGCAATAATTGCAGAACATCAATTTGCAGGTGAATGACTGGAAGCTGAATCATGGCAGTGCCGGCGACAACGGACGCCATCCAACCGGTGTTCAAAGTTCGCATCAGATAGACTGTGAACAGACCATTCAGCGTCAATGAAAGCAGCATGTAAACGTTGTATGCAAGCGCTGGAGATCGCAACCACCAGATCGCAGGTGCAACGATAAGAGTCGCGGGCTGAGGTTCACTTAGCGCAAACGTACCCTTGTGAGGGTGAAAGATTGGTGCGTCCCAGTACCCCTTCATTCCTCGCGTGGCGCAGTGTGCATTCCACGCGATTGTCCAGGCGTTGAAGAGAGGAACGGTGGCAATTCCTTGTGCAGACGTCGGGATCTGAGATGCCATCACTTGAGGCATTGGCCACACCGCCCAGACGGAGACGGTCATGAAGAACCCCGCGAGCACGATCAATCGCAGTAATCCTCCACGCCAGCCAGTTTGCAACCAAAGTGCAGCGAGTTTGGTTGAACAACTGACGGCTTCAGCACAGCAAAATTTCATGATTGAATCTGCACGTACGATATCTGCGATCTGCATATGCTCCCAGGAGCACTACGCTATTGTGGCGAAGTGAACAGGGTAGCACGGCCCTCGATTACAGTAAGCCGATTAGGCAGAGAGATATTATTAAATTGCTGGACTTCTCCGGATGGCCAGCAAATCGATATCACTTCTGCGAAGGCAGTTCCAGCGATCCCGAACGTGATGAGCTTTTCGTTACTGCACTGATAACCGTCTCCGGCCGTCAACTGCTGAACCTGTCGCCGTTTTCCAGTCTGACAAGTGACCGACGCACAGATGGCTTCGCGATCGCCGCTCAATGAAATCAGACGGAGTTGCAGTGACTTTCCAGACGATGCACTTGTGTTCGTGAGTACAACAGATGGCTGCTGCAAATTGCCGAGGACGAGGTCTGGTTTTCCATCGACATTCCAGTCAGTTTTAGCAACGGCTCTCCCAAGATGATTCCTTTGCAAATACGAACCCGGATCGTCCGACTTTAGCAGACGAAACAGTCCATCCCGAACTGAAAAAAGCTGTGCTGGCATCCTGTAGGGCTTTCCCTCTCGATGAAGGTCATCAACGTGACCATTGGAGACGAACATTTCAGGATTGCCGTCCAGGTTGGCATCCAGAAATTGTACGCCGAAACCCAGAACGCTTGTCGATGCGCCCTCCAGTCCCGATTCCGATCGTTCATCCCGAAACGCCGAATCTCCCAGACTGTGATAAAACGCCGAGCCTTCGTTCAGAAAGTTCGTCACAACAAGATCCGAATGGCTGTCACCATCTGTGTCTCCCAGGGCAATACCCATTGACCCCTCCGGTTTTCCCTGATAGCTGACTGCAGCTCCCGATGCGAAAGCGGTGTCGATCCAGTTTTCATGGTTGTCTTCTCTGACCAACAATGAATTGGGGGTTGTGTCATTTGCGACATAGATGCCGGGGCTGCCGTTTTCTGCGGGAGAAAAAATCAGTACACCCAAACCCTTTCCTTCCGCGACGGAAGCAGGCAGAAGATGTGATGAATCTGCGAAGCTACCTACACCGTCGTTCAGCAGCAAATGATCCATTTCAGCCCGAAAGGCCGATGGCTGGCAGAGTCGACTGGTTCTGTCACTATCCATGCACACTCGTTCAAAAATATCGGCTCCTCTCAGGTAACCCGCAACATAGATGTCGGGATAAGAATCGTCGTTTAGATCGGCGATTGCACAACTCGTCAGCCATGGCACTGCGAAAGTGCGAGGAATCAGAGGCTGTCCTTTTTCCTGAAAAGTTCCGTCACCCAGATTTGTCCAAAGCTTTGCGCCTCCGATGCTGGCAATTACGACGTCAGGAAAACCGTCCTGATCGATATCACCAATGGCAACTCCCTGACCGAAGTCCGTGCTTCCAAATGATGCCACCTTTGAAACCTCGCGAAACGATTCGCCTCGTACGTTTCTAAATAACGCGTCACTCTGATTGTCTGGTGTGCCGCGACGGTTCCAGTCACCGCCCTGCGAAAACACAATGTCCGGATATCCGTCGCCATCAAGGTCGTCGCAGCCGACTCCTCCGCCACCAAACTCAAACATCCGTTGCTTCAGCTCACCTCCATTGACGTACGTGAAATCCAGTCCCAATTCAGCTGATGCCTCAGAGAATGAAATGCCCGTCAGGGATGGCGCAGAGACATCTGGCGCGATGCCTGGATGCTTGAGTTCCGGATTCGGTCCCAGCCCGACAGTATCCGGAATCTCATATCGATTGCGTGACACTACAAACGCCGGATTAGCAGACTCTGGAACCAACTCTGGCTTCATTGTTGCCGTCTCTTCGGCTAGTCGCACTTTCAACTGTCGTAAAACTGGATTCTGTGGAAAGCGTAGGATTGCCAGTTGAGTCCAGCCATACGCTTCGAGCAAACGTCCGCATCGTTCATACGCGGCGATCAATTCCAACATCGATTCAGTGGCAGGCTGACCTGAAGCAAACAACACGCCATCCTGCGCATCATAGAGCTGACGAATGCTCTCCATTTGTTCCACATACAATTGCGCCGCGCCCGGATCTCCCGCAGCAAACAGCAATTGAGAAATCTGATGGCAAAGGCTTCGGGAGTCCGGTAACGACTTTGCGGCTGAGAGAAACCGTTCCAAAGCTATTGTGCGGTGTCCGTCGTGCAACTCCGCGAACCCAATCAGCCGCTGGATTTCTGCGGACGATGTGGCATCAGGCGGCAAATTGCGGCGCCAATCTTTCAACTCTCCATATTCTTGCAATTGCAGTAAGTAGCGACCAAGTTCAATATGTGCGGCCACGGATTTCGGAGACTTTTGAATCGCCCTCTGACACAGCGTAACGGCCTCATCAGTTTGCTTCTTTAGATCCGCCAGTCTTGCGAGCCCAAGCAAAGGGCCTGCAGAATTTGGGGCTGCCTGATGTGCTCGGGTCAGGAGATCTTCATCATTGATCGCGCCGGATTCTCTGGCCAGCACCATCAAGAGATCCGAAGCCTGCTGCAATTGAACGAGCCGAAGTATTAGCGGAATCGCCTCGCTGCGCCGCCCGCAAACTGACAGAAGCCGAGCCAACCCGTCATTGGCGTTTGGATTTGCTGGATCCTGGCGCAGCACGGCACCGTAGGCATGCTCAGCCTCGTCGAACAGATACAAATGATAGTGAAGAATTGCAGCGACAAGCAGTCTCGCATCAATTCCGTCTGGACTATTCAGAACAATCAAATTCAAGTCACGGACGGCAGCGGTGTATTGCTTCAGACGTGCATGACTGCGACCGGAAATCCATAACGCATCTGGATGCTCCGGCTCACGTTGCAAGATACTTCCTGTGCTTCGAAGAGCTTCTTCAAATTCAGCACGTTGATAGGACTTAAGAGCATCTTGAAGCAGGTGTTCGATCGGCACGGATGAGTCTGGCAAGGCAAAGTAAGCAGCAAGTGAAATCAAGAGCGCTACAAAAATCCATCGGACGGTCAGCAACATCCGATAACCATTTTGAACTTTCGTTGTTGCCATATCGCTTACCGGCCAGTTGGAGGATAAATCTTCGCTCCATTGAAATTATACACATCCCCGTTTTTCCACAGCACTCCTTGTCTCTTCCCTTCGACAAGTTCAAGTGTGCAATCTACGCCAGGGGTTTCGATAAGCGTCTCTGCTCCGGATGGCCAACGCACGTGCACAGACTTTACATCAACGACTGAACCAAGTCCAAACTGCAGCACACGTTCATTTGACGCATGGTAACCATTGCCCGCAAGAAGCTGACGAGTCCAGTGTTGCTGATCGGTGTAGACCTCAACCTGTGTAAAGAATGCGTCACGAGAACTCGTCGTGGCATGAACTCGGATGTTGATGAAATGCCCAGCGTCTTCTGTCGTGTTTGTGACTAAAGAAGCGAGGCTCCCGATATTCGACACGGCAAAATCTGTCAGTCCATCCTGATTCCAGTCCAGCTTTGCGAGGCCTCGACCAAGAAATTTCTTTTCAAAGTAGTCTCCAGCTTCATCAGGTGTAACTTCCAGAAACTGTGTGTTCCCCAAGTTGCGGAACAGTTGAGGTCGCATGTGATACTCTCCGTCCTCATCGCGGTAATCTTCCACGTGACCATTGGTGACGACCAGATCCAGATCGCCATCCAGATCAGCATCCAGGAATTGAGTTCCCCAGCCAACGTAATGAATACCGGCTGAAGCAAGCCCTGCTGAGCGGGACAGATCCTGAAACAGCCCTTCGGTAAGCTGCAGATACAGCGTATTCGATTCATCCTTGAAGTTTGTGACGAAGAAGTCGATCAGGTCATTGTTGTCCACATCGTCCGCCGCGATCCCCATCGCCGCTGTCAGCAGTCCGTCACCACTGTAAGCAAGTCCTGTCTGAAATGCTGAGTCCGTTAAGATCGGCTGACCTGATTCATTATGTGTCAGAGACAGTAGAAACTTTGGCGTCTGATCATTGGCGACAAAGATCGAAGGGAACTCCGCGTCGGGGTTGCGGAACACGACCAGTCCTAGTCCTTTGGATTCTGCGACAGGCGTTGATACCGCGAGCGTGTTGAAGCTTCCGTCGCCACCGTTGAAATGGACCTGATCGAGTGTCCCGTTAAACGTTGAAGGAGAGCAGGCGCGGCCACTGCAGATGCGAGAGAATGCATCCGATCCCGACACATAATTGACATCAATCAGATCCGGAAAACCATCGGAGTTGATGTCGGCAATCGCACAGCCGGACGTCCAGTGAACCGGTGCTTCGATGGGGATCGGAACGGACGTGAAAGTGCCATCACCGTTACTGAGGAACAGCGAATTCTGGCCGATGTTGGCGACATACAGATCATCAAATCCGTCGTCGTTGAAATCCCCGGATGCACAACTTTGGCCAAATCCCTCTTCGAAAATGTTTGTCAGCGCTGTGATGTCCTGAAACGAGCGACCGAATCTGTTGCGATAGATGCGATCGATCAGGGCATTGCTCATGACTGGCACACTGCTGCCGGTGGGCCACTGTGCCCCCTGCACAAAATACAGATCTGGCCAGCCGTCCTGATCAAGATCCACAACCGTGACGGCGCCACCCGTTTGCTCCTGCATCCGTGATCCTCGCGTGGAATCATCAGCGGCGTTCTGGTAGACAAAGTCGATTCCACTCTGCGATTCCAGCCGGAAGCGGATCGGTGTGTCTAGTTCCGGGTCATGAGTTGACGACGATCCCGGGCGGTCGCTCGACAGAATCTCCCGATAGTCAGGAAAGGCATTGAGATCACACGCAAGGGCCAGATTCATCTCAGGCACAACCATTGGCAGTTGATCACTCAGGAGAGGAGCGCGCCGCTGCAGAAAAGAAGACGGCCATTCGGACTGGGGAAAATTCCGTCGTGATAGCTGAGCCCACGCGCATGTTTCCCAGACGCGTCCCATCTGATCCAGCAACTGCACAATATCCCGCATCACGATTTCGTTGCGACCATCGGAGCGATTTGCGTGATTGAGCAACGTGGTCAGACGGAACAGTTGACGAGACAATTCCGCAAATGATTCCGCCTGCGGATGCTGCAATTCTGCAAGAAGTCGTCCCAGCTGATAGTTGGCTCGTCGGTGAATCGGTGAGATTCGCAGCACCTCCCAGAAACATCGCGCTGCGACTTGAGCATTGTCCTGCAACTGCGCTCGGATTCCCCGAGCGTACCAAATGTCTGGCCACTGATCGGCTTTCGTCGGCAAAGCATCGTGCCAGGTGTCAAAGCGGTCGCTGCGTTCGCTGGCCAGCAATTCTCCAAGCAGCGACTGGGCAGCCAGGAGATCCGGCTGTTCCTGAACAAGTTTTTGCAGTTCGGTAACGGCAGCCTCCGGCTTACCGTTGAGAGCTGCGATTGAGGCCCGCCCCAGGCGTACGTTGGGGTCATGCGGATACGACTGTCGACACTTATTCAGGTATTCTTCTTCGTCCACTGGACGTTCGAGATCGGCCAGGAGAGCCAATTCCTCGACCGTGGCACCGCCACTCCGCAGAATCAATTCCAGGTGGGGGCGAGATTCCCAGCGACGCGTGGACGCGGCATAAAGAAAAGCCAGTCTGGAATGCGTGGCGACGTCCCCGGGATCGGTTTCAAGGACCAGATTAAAGGCGTTGAAGGCGCCTGAAAGATCTCCTGCGTGGATCAGGACGTTGGCGAGAGAAAATTGAGCCAGACCGGAAGTGTCTGAACTATCAATGGGAATCAAGCGATAATAATTGGCAGCGTCCTCAAGGCGTTTCAGCCTTGTGGCGGATTCGCCCGCAACGAGCATGGCTTCACTAAACTGAGCGCATGAGGGCAGGATCGAGGCGGCCAGTTTTTCCGCATCAGCGAACCGCTTTCCCCTGAGAGCGGACCTTGCCTGTTCCAGAAGAATCTCTGGTTCGGGTTCCCGATCCCGCAGGACAAAAAAAAGCCCTGGAACTCCAATCAGAAATCCCAGGGCCGCAATGATCAAAATCCTTCTTCGCACGAGTTGCTGCCTGGCGTCTGAAATCGTCTAAGAATCGCTCGATCAATAAGAGAGCGGCAGAGCGCTAGCCGCCGGTGATATTGACGCAGTATATCGGAGGCTAACGCCCTGCCGCTCTTCATATCGGACAGCCATTTATCGAGCGATCCAAGGTGATCTGGTTCCGCATCATTCCAGCTTAAAGTCGAGCACATTTTCGCCGGTTGATTTCACCTCGGCCGTCATCCCATTTCCCGGCTTTCCATACTTGGGATCCAGCGTCGCGCCACCATCTTCTGTCTCTGCATCGGCAGCGTTGTGAACAGGTGCCGAACTCGCCGTATCCTTTCCTGTCGGATCGTGAGCAGGTTCACTGCTTCCCTTTGGTACAGCCACTTTGGAAATCAGCACGTCGTACTTTCCAGCCGCGGCACCGTCAAAAGAATCGTACGTGGTCAGCCGGAAAACACCTTTGTTGTCGGTGATCCCGGTCGCCACCGGCTGCTTGTCAAGCGGGCTGAACATGACTGTTGCTTTGGCAACAGGCCCACCACCGAATGTGACAGTTCCCGAGACTTCATAAACTGTCTTTTCCTCACTGGAACCCGAACAGCCGCACAGTGAAAGAACCAACAATGCTATTCCAGAAAAGCTCATAAACACAGCCCTTGAACAAATTGGTAACATCAACAGGTCTACGTCGATATTCCCAGAATTGTTGGGAGTATCGAACGAGCAAAATGAGGCCGTAATAACGCACGCGGTTGGCATTGGCTCGTTTAACCGCGTGCCCAGCGGGCCGCG
>JBDNFT010000816.1:0-3900 GCA_041689695.1 Planctomycetaceae bacterium
AATATAGTGACTGAATTACCAACAACTGCCTCCGTGTCGTGGCAGAACGTCGGTTATTTTTGTCATCAATTGCGCAGGGTTTGTTAAGAGACTGTAAGGATTGTGTTAAGACCGGGATGTTCTGATGGCTGAGACGGGGTGACTATTTTGATGATCCAAAGAGGAGCATCCAGGCTCTGCTTTACCATTCATTCAAAACGCAGACAGACGCTGGTCAATAGACTTCGTCTTCAACGACACGTTTGAGATTGGCGTCTGCAGCGAATAGCGCACGTTGGAATTGAGGTCGCGGGTTTCAGACGTCGTTTCAAAACGTTTCTGTTTCAACCCTGAAGCACGAGTGAACAGAATTGGCGGCGGAGAGCCTGATTTGCGATCGCGAAAATCAGGAATTGCCGGATATCGCTGGTGCTGAGGCGACTGGCGATGGCCGTCCAAGTTCGATCTGTCAGTGTCTGATTCATCTCCGGATCGTGGCGGTCTGCTTCCAGAATCGACCGCAAACTGCAGTCCGAAAAACGGAAAACCCGAATTGCTGCTCATGTCGAAAAACGATCGGTCGTATTTACATCCGGTCACGCTCAAGAGGAGGCATGCGGCAAAGGCGACTGTTGTAGAGTTGAGTTTTCGATGAGGATTCATGGATCTGCACTGTAAAGTCACTAATCGAATCTGATGTCCCGTCTTTTATCACCCACGCTTTTGGGCATCCAGACGAATGCTGGGCTGTGCGCCACTTTGTGTCGCTCCGTTGATGCCTGAGTGACGATTTCACCTTCGCGCCTGAGGAAATCGTCGCCCGTTCGGCAAAAAACGCCGAATCAGACCGACTGGCAAAATAGGCAGGTTTGAATTTCAGCGGATTCGGGACAACTGGTCGATTGGTTTGCAATTCCCAGGCAGGGATTCATACTTCGCGGGTTCAAGAGAATTTTTAGAGTCATCAGTATCAGTCGAAACATGACGGAGAATCATGAAAATGTCAGCGGTTGCCGAGTTCCCGATTCCACTTAGCCAGTATTCTGCTCTGCCACTGGATCCTAAAAAAACGACACTTACGGCGGAACAGCGGGAAACTCTGCAGAAGAATATCGAGATCTGCCGCGACGCGATTATTTTCTTCACAGCGATTGCAGACGCGAAAGGATTGGGTGGCCACACTGGCGGTCCCTACGATACCGTGCCTGAAGTCTGCATTATGCACAGCTTCATGAAACATGCTGAGGCCGGTGGGACGCCGGATGTACTGCCGATCTTCTTCGACGAAGCTGGTCACCGCGTTGCGACGCAGTATTTGATGGCAGCACTGGAAGGCGAACTTCCTGTCGAAAAACTCTATCACTATCGTGAATACCTGTCGCATCTGCCAGGGCATCCAGAACGCGGCTTCACGCCGGGCGTTAAATTTTCCTCCGGGCGATTGGGTCACATGTGGCCGTTCGTCAACGGTGTAGCGATTGCCAACCCAGGCAAGGTTGTCTTCATGCTGGGATCAGATGGCTCGCAGATGGAAGGCGACGATGCGGAAGCAGCTCGACTTGCGGTGAGCCAGAATCTGAATCTGAAACTACTGATCGACGACAACGACGTGACGATTGCAGGGCATCCGTCCAACTACATGCCAGGCTACAGCGTTGCCAAAACACTCGAAGGTCATGGTCTGAAGATTGACATCGGTGATGGAGAAGATCTGGATTCGCTGTACGCCCGCATGTGTGCTGCTGTGACTGCAGACGGTCCGATTGCATTGATCAATCGCCGTAAGATGTGCGTCGGTATCAAAGGCCTCGAAGGCAGCGCGCATGGACACGATGTCATTAAGGTTTCTCTGGCGAAAGAGTATCTGACCGCCCGAGGCCGGACTGAGGCTGTTGAGTACCTGAACAATGTTAAGAAAGGTCCGTCCGGGCCGTCTTACGAAGGCAGTTGCAGTAAAAACGTTGGCAAGAACCGAGACTTGTTTGGCAAGTTTTTGAATGAGATTCTGGACGGGATGCCGGAAGCTCAACGAGTGGCTTCCGTTCGAGTTTTTGACTGCGATTTGGAAGGCTCCTGTGGTCTGAATCACGTGCGAGCGGCTCATCCGGAGGTGTTTGTTCGCGGCGGTATTATGGAACGCGGTAATTTTTCTGCCGCTGCTGGTTTCGGTTATGAAGCTGGCAAGCAGGGCGTGTTCGCTACTTTCTCTGCGTTTCTTGAAATGATCGTTTCAGAGATCACGATGGCCAGGCTGAATCAAGCCAACGTGCTGTCGCATTCCTCGCACGCTGGCTGCGACGATATGGCCGACAATACTTGCCACTTCGGCTTAAACAATATGTTCGCAGCAAATGGGCTGCCCGATGAAGGTCGCGATACGACTCGACTGTATTTCCCGGCCGATCAGCATCAATTCAAAGCCTGCCTGACAAAAATCTACGGCGAAGCTGGCCTGCGATTTATCTTCTCAACGCGATCTGGTGTGCCTGACCTTTTGAACGAAGAGGGTGGTCGTGTTTATGGCGATGACTATAAATTCGTCGCAGGCCGTGACGACGTGATTCGCGAAGGCAAGGATGGATATATCGTTTCGTTTGGCGAAACAGTTTATCGATCTCTGGATGCTGCAATTAAGCTCAAGGCTCAAGGCATCAATGTCGGCGTGATCTGCAAGGCGACGCTGAATGTGTATGATGAAGACATGATGGCGAAGCTAGCAAAATCACCGATGGTTTTGGTGGCCGAATCATTCAACGTCACCACTGGCCTGGGTTCACGGTTCGGTACCGAATTGCTGAAACGCGGATTTGCAGGACGCTACAACAATATCGGAACGCATCGCGAAGGTTCTGGCGGACTCTGGCAGCAGATGGGGCATCAAGGCATTGATACAGACGGTATTCAATCGGCTGTTAAGGCTTTGCTGAAGTAACAACCAGAGTCGCCTTCTTAGGCGACTTCTTTTCTGAAACGTATTCATGCTGTCGAACGGATTTCTCGGCTATCCCACAACATTTATGCTGGACTTCGTCGTCTGCGCTTTGGCGCTGATCGTGCCGCTGTTGTTGTGGAGTTTATGGTTGGTGAAATTCCGCCGTCGCTATGCTCTTCATAAAAGATTGCAGATCGCTCTGGGAATCGTGTTGCTTGTGGCCGTGACTGCATTTGAAGTTGATGTGCAAATGGTCCATGGCGGTTGGGAGAATATTGTCGCAAAGCAACCGTTGAATCCAGAAGAACTTGCATCCAAAATTGCTGCAGTCAGGCCTTGGTTATTGATTCATCTGCTGTTTGCCATTACGACTCCTCTCTTGTGGATCATAACGATCACTCTGGCACTCCTGCGATTTCAAAACCCGCCAAAGCCCGGACCTCATAGTCGTCTGCACAAAGTGCTTGGTTGGGCATCGACGGTTGATATCACGTTGACATCAGTCACAGGCTTGCTGTTTTACTATGTCGCGTTCGTTCGACCATAGGGTCTTCAATGCGTCAGTCGCGTTACATGTTCTGGTCAATTCTGGCACTGGCGCTGCTGTTACGCGTTGTCGCCGCCATTGTCATTGATCGGCATGTCACTCAGGTCGGTCGCACGTTTCTGATCGAAGGCGACGCCAACGGCTATTGGGAACTTGCTGAACGCATCGCGGCTGGCGAAAGCTACTCGATTTATCAACCACCACGATATGTTGAACGCACGCCCGGATTTCCTCTGCTGCTTGCTGCGAGCCTGAAACTTTTTGGGAACAGCGTCTTCGCTGCCAGCCTGCTGATGGCTGTCGTCGGGACAGGCTGTTGTTGGTTGACGTGGCTGCTGGCGAAAAACTTATTTGATTACAGCACCGCAAACTGGGCGATGCTGTCCGTTGCGGTGTCGCCGTTGCAGATCGGCAGCAATGTCCAGATTCTGTCGGAAGCCTG
>JBDNFT010000817.1:0-3477 GCA_041689695.1 Planctomycetaceae bacterium
CGGTGAGCATCATCCAGTTAGAAGCGCCACCGTTTGGCAGAATAAAGATGCCTTGCTTGGTTTCCTTGATCGCGTATTCCTTGTGCCGCGCGAGTTTGTTTGATGCCGCTGTGGAAAATGCCAGGCCAATATGCAGTGCGAAAGTGGCAAAGAGTCCCACTTCTGCTGCCGCCAATAACGGCCCAAGACTATGCAAAGCATGGGCGTAATCGTTAAAAGCTTGTTCGCCAGCGTACAACTTGAGATTGCCGCCAAGATGGGCGACCAAGAAGCCGCAAAGTGAGAGCCCCGTGAGAGCCATGAGGATTTTTTGCCCCACAGTCGTCGAAAGAACCTTCACAAAAGGTCCCAGACCAGGAACCTTTGAGAGCACTTGAGTCGGTAAACTCAGAATTCGAAGCAGAGCGTTCAAGAGTCCCGCTCCTCCCCGTAAAAGCGTAGGAATGGATGTGCGTTCAGCAGAAGAATGGTGTGGGGTTTTTGAATCCCCAAATCACTCGTTTCTGGATTATAGAACCACATCGCCGAACTGCAACGTGGTTGAAGTTTGATCTATAACGTGGGATCGAGAGCGATGGACTCCAACGAATTACTTCTTGCGAAGCAAATTTGCCAGCACGGCTTCCAGATCTTTCAGTCCTTGGGTGGCATCAACTTCATAGAAACCCGTGTGATAGTGAGCGATCTTGCCATCGGGATCGATAACAATCCAGAGAGGCAACTGTCCGCGAGTGTCTCGAGGATCGCCGAGGGATTTCAGCAAAACACCATCGTCAAAGCCCACCGGATAGCTCAGGTTCATAAACTCAGACAACTTGCGAACTGATCTGCGACCGCGATTCTGGTTTTCTTTAGTTTGCAAATCAGGATTCGTGCTGACTCCCACGACGGTGACGTTCATTTTTTTCTTCTGGCTGTAGAGATACTCCAGGTAGCCCGTCTGGCCATAGGGCTCGGAAAGTGGGGTGTCGCGATAGTCCCAAAAATGCAGGATGACAGTTTTGCCTGCCAGGCTTGCAGATTCCAGCGTGGTTCCATCCATCAGGGAGAGTTTGAATTGCGGAGCAACTGTGTTTTTCAGCTCTGCAGCACGGTTTTCTGTTGATGCCAGTCGCTTTTGCTGTTGTTCAACATCCGTTTTTATTTGCTTAACCAGCAGCTCCAGTGGTGTTCCTTTGGCGAGCGTTAAACATTGCGCCAGAGCGGCCGTGACATCTAAAATCTGCCTTGCGGAAAGCTCGCTCAAGTGAGAGTCTGGTCGGCGTTTTAGAGTGCCTTGAAGTGCCAGGAGTTGGTCTTCTAGTTCTTTGCTTGCATCGGTGACCGATTGTTCAAGCATTTTGCGGGACGTCTGAGTCAGTGTCAGGGCAAATTGGTCGCCCTGGCCCATGAAAATCTCAGCTTCAGCACGAAGAGTAATGCCGGTCGATGCGCTGACGGTCAGGGTCTGCTGCCGACCTCGCCGTTCGCGAGCTTCGATTGTCCACACTGGCATATTTTCGACATTTCGTTGTTCTATGGCTGTCATTTGCCAGCCAGCCTGTTCCCACGTGGTATCTGCCCCGATTCCCTCAGGCAGGGCGACAATAAGGGGCGGTAAGCCAATCACATAAGCATGACCGTCGTAGTTGTAGACAAGGTGTGGCTGCAAGGAGTCAATGCCAACTTCCGGTCCGGTGCGTCCGAAGCTCTCCGGCCAAGGGCATCCGGCGCGAGTGTCGTCAATGACGTGGAAGAAGTGTGTCTGTTTTTGAGTCAGCAGTTGCACTTCAAATCGTCGCAGGATGTCTCCTTCATCATCCCCAGCCTTGACGAGCGATCCTGTAAATAGCGTGTGTTCTATTTGGTCTGCCGCAAAGCAAGCAGTCACAGTACTGAATAAAGCTGTCAATGTTGCGGCGCGCACCAAAAAAGCTGCACGGGTGTGTGAGATTTGTCGGTTCATAAACAGGCTCGTGATTGAGATAAGTATCAGGGCAGGGCGGGTGAAATGGACCGAAGGCAAGTTCGTGTTGACGGTTTACCACAACGCGTTTGATTCCGGATTGTTTGCAAGACCGGAATATGTCAGATCCCGCTGTGGTTCACAATTGAAATGGCTATGGCTGTTTCGCAAAAAACTTGTCGGACTCCTGGTTCGGCGATCATTGAATCTCTGCGTGACCGGGATGAAGTTCGCAGTTTCGACTACACCCACCCCCTGCGGCATCGCGTATACTTCAACGGGTCGCTGAATCTTTAGCGATCGCATATGATTGGCAGAGTGAGCCAGAGAACTGCTGGCGATTTACCATTTTCAAACATGAAAAGTACGGGGGATAGTCTCGTGAGCGATAACCAAAATCTGGTCGGCGGCTACGAGCTTAAAAATTGCATTGCGACTGGCAAGTCTACTCAGATCTGGGAAGTTTCTCAGGCAGGCTCGGCTGTACCCTTGGCAATGAAACTTCTGTTGCCGGAATCGTTGAAAGACGTCGCCGCAAAGAATGTTCTGAAGCATGAATTTAAAGTGGGCACTCTTTGCGAGCATCCCACAATGATTCGATATCACAAGCTGGAGGTGACCCGAGATCATGGTTTCTTCATCATGGATTACTTCCGGGCACCAAGCTTGAAAGCTCAAATCACTGGCAATTTGGCTGAAACTCAGTCACGCCTGAAGAAGATCGTTGAAGCCATGTGTCAGGCCTTTGTTCACATGAACGAAAAGGGATGGCTGCATCACGATATTAAGCCAGATAATGTTCTGGTTAATAAGACCGGTGAAGTTCGCGTAATTGACTTTTCTCTTGCCACCAGAATTCTAACGGGAGTCATGAAGTTAGTCGGTGGAAAACAGAAAGTAATTATGGGGACGCGTACTTATATCGCCCCTGAGCTAATTCTAAAGAGCTCACCAACGCCGCAATCGGAAATCTATAGCCTGGGTGTTACAATTTATGAAATTGCAACAGGATCCCCGCCTTTTGCTGGTCTAAATCCCAGTGATTTATTGGCAAAACATCTTAGCGAAGCTCCGACTCCGCCTTCAATCGTAAATCGCAATGTTGCACCAGAGCTGGATGCGCTAATACTGAGATTGCTCGCCAAGAAACCTAAGGATCGCCCCGCTGAGATGCGTGAGGTTATGTCTTTGTTTAGAAATGTTCGCTGCTTCCTGGAGGACCCGGCAGAGTTGTTTGCGAAGAAAATTAAGGATGCAAAAGCTAATGAAAGCCTAAGTGTCGATAAGCGTCTCGACAGTCGTGCTGACGCTGATCGTGTCTCCCGTGGTCTGGAGGCACCTGCGAAACCGACAAAAGGCAAACATTTGACGGCGTCCATTGGGGTGATGGAGGCGGTGAAAAAACACGGGACCAAGCCTGCCGCGACAGCGACACCTGCTCAGCAGGCTCCACCCGAGATGCCGCAGATGCCATATGGAATGCCCGGTCAGCCAATGATGCATCCCGGGATGATGCAGCCGCAAATGATGCC
>JBDNFT010000818.1:0-4540 GCA_041689695.1 Planctomycetaceae bacterium
AGTAATTGCCGCAATTGAAAGTCTGGAATGCGTCCATCCGCCTTCGCCACGATTTTGAGTTCTTTTTCCTTACGTTTTTCCAGGTCAGCCAACTGCTGTTTTGCGATATTTTTGTCGCCCATAATTCTTTGTTTCTCAACCTGCAAACGCTTTACAGTAGATGCCGCGCTGCCGCGCTGACTCTCTTCTTCAGTTCGCTGTTGCAATTCAGCACTGTCGATTTCTTCTCCCTTTGCCTCCAAAATTTTGTTTTGTTTTTCTACGGCAGCTTTGGCTTCTTCGATTTGGCCCTCCAGCTCTCGATTTTCAAGCACAATCAGCAACTGACCTTTCGTCACCAACTGGTCTTTGGGAATATGAATTCCTTCGCGAGTGATCGTGCCGTCATGCGGAGCGAATACCGCCGTCTGTTCAACCGGCATCCACTTGCCTTCCGCCTTCACCGGATATTCCAGCTTATACAGTGTCATCACTGCGACAAGTGCGGCGATACCGAGCAACACTGCGGTCGAGATCGCCAGCTTGCGACCTTTGAACCATTCCATCCCCTTACCGATCAGTTTCCACAGACTCAAACCAAAAATGCGACCGTGCTGGCGAGAATTCCACAATGCAGCACCAACGTGATCCGCAACCAGTTCAGCTCGCTGCTCCAATTGCGGCAATGGTTCAGATTCAGCGATCTGCTCAATCACCATGCAGCCCGTAGCTTTGGGGCGTTTTTTACGTCGTTCCCGGTCTTCTTCTTCGCCCTGTTTTCGAACCAACTCTTCATTTTCGAACATCGGCACCAGCATCACCATCCGGGAACCGCTTTCCTGGACAAACGCCGCCAGTGGTTCTTCAATCTGAGGTGACAGGCCTTCGACCTTGCCGGTGTAAATCAGTGTCTCGCCCATTTCAATCACACGACGCGACAACTTCTGCATCGCAACAATCAGATTCGCTCGCGTATTCACACTGCTTTGACCACTGACAGCACGAATGCGAAAACTTCTTCCCTTACGAATTGCCACACTCACACGGTCGCAACCCAACAGAGCGCGACTGTCGCTGGCTGCAGCGTCGGCAACTTCCTGTTCATTTAATGACCGCTGCAGTCTGAGTGAGAACTGTTCGAAGTCAGTCCAGAACTGATTTTTCAGATCGGCCGAGTCACCCTGGTTGCGACGCCGACCTTCCAGAAATCGCGAAGCGTAGCCGCACATCTGTTCCAGAAACTGCATATATCCGGATTGTGCTTTGACTGGCACATCCGGCCGCTGAAACAACTCAACAACACCAACACACTTCTTTTCTTTCGAAAGTGCCGAGAGTACCAGAACGTGTTCCGTTGGAAGTTTCGCTTCACCGCCGTGAGTCAGCGTGCGTGCTTCGCCGGTCTGCATCACTTCGATCAACAGCTTTTCGTTGACTCCCATGGCACCGGGAATTTCACGCAAGCCTGTGGTCTCCAGGTTCATCTGAGCGATCAGATTCAATCGACCGGATTCATCAAGCAACCAGACAACGCCCGCACGAGCGCCGACGGCGGTGACAACGCGAGTCAGGAATTCCTGAAAAAACTGCGGAGGCGGAATTTCCTGGCCGGACATCTGTTCGATTTCACGTGCTAACTGCATCACGCGTTCGCGAACCTTTTTCAGGTTTTCGTCAGATGGCACTGGTTCTGTCATGAAAATAGTCCGTGTGCCTCAATGGGCAGCTTTTAACCTGTTAAAATCTGATTGGAACATTGCGAGACAGCGGAAATGCCGAAGCACAATGTGCAATTATTTTGACGGGGGAAACGAGCAACTCCAACACACTTCGCCCTGATCGCCCGAAAACCCCGGATTGTTCATGTCTTCTGAAATGCGGTCAAGACCGGTGAGCAACTTGCCACACATAGTTTGACTTCGATTCCTAATTTCGCCACTGCGTGCGAGGAATAGGTAAAATTGGTAACCTTCCGGCGGCATTGATCGCCGATTCACAGCTCGCGTAGAAATGAGTTTTCCTATGACAGACAGATTTTACTGCCCCTGTTTGATTGTTTTGGCCTTCTGTTGTTCAGCAGTATGTTGCGGTGATGAGGTCACTGCAGTCGCCAAAGAACTGTGCGTCGTTCAGGATCCGCAAATTCTTGAAGCCAGTGGATTGGCCATCTGTCGCACCGCGAAGAACACCGTCTGGATGCACAACGATTCCGGCGATGTCCCGCGTTTGTTCCTTGTCGGTTTCGACGGTGCCACGATCGGTATCGTCAACGTCAAAGGAGTGACAGCCTTCGACTGGGAAGATGTCTGTTCATTCGAAATTGATGGCGAATCATGGCTGCTTGTCGGCGACATTGGAGACAACGCTCGAAAACGCGGCGTCACTACGCCAGTGTGCCAACTGTTGCTTCTCAAAGAGCCGAAGTTGGATGCCAGTGTTCCAACGACGACGGCGTCCGAAGTCTCGATCGATGTGGTCCGCACGATCAAATTTGAATTTCCTGATGGACTATACGACTGCGAAAGTCTGGCGGTTGATACAACAACAAAACAGATTCTGCTGGTCACGAAATCAGATCCCTTTACGTGTGCGATGTACTCATTGCCACTGACTCTGACGTCCGGGGTCGAAACATTGAAAGCAGAACGCGTCACTCCAATCAGTGCGACATTCGCGACGGCGATGGACTTATCTCCAGACGGACGTCAACTCGCCATCGTCAGCATGCTTGGCGGAGTCATGCTGACACGCAAAGATCCTCAGAAGGACTCGTGGGCGGACGCAAGTATCAACTCGCTCACAACGCTGACGCTGCCAAACCGCAAACAAGGTGAATCAGTCTGCTTCACCACTGACGGAAATTCATTGTTGCTCAACAGCGAAGGCGCATTGCAACCGCTGTGGAAAATTGAACTGCCGAATGGAGAGTAGCGGCTGGGAGTGTTATTGATCGTCTGGGAGAAAATACGACATGGCCTACATTGCAAAGCTCGATATCTCCGTTGTTGGCAAGCCAAGGTTCGCGGATGCATCTCAACTTTATAGTCGAAGCGATTCTTAACACACGTTTGATTGAAGCCATTATTTCCGTTGGAAAAGGAAAATGCACAGACACGACACCACCGAAAGGCCTAATGCCAAGGCACTTCTTTGCAGGAACAGGTCAATTCTTTCCATCGAATTGCTGTCGTAGTAGCCACGATACAAACCGGCTAACTTATCGCATGTGCCCCAAATTGTTGTTGCAGCGAATGGGATGAGAATAGGAATCGGGTACGAATTGCAACGCACGGACGTCGTACATGTGGCGGCAAAAAAGAGAAAGAGCAATGCCAGTTCAACGAGATACAGATACTGTTCGCCAATTGGAATCAATTCAAGAAAACCCATAGTTGCCGAAATTGCCATCAGACACCCAATTGCAAGTCTTCGCATAACGGTTGACTGATTCGAAAAAATTGCGATTTCACATGGGCAACAAACGTGGCATTGTTGCATCCATCAGAAAAGGTTTAGACCGTTGAATAAACCTCCCTTCGTACCATCTGGTAAATGTGTCTCTACTGAATGTTACACACAGGTTAATTCGGATTTACGGAACAAGCAGTGGTATGGAGTTTCAAGCATCGTTTATTTGTTTGTTGTGTATTGGCAACACATCTGTTGATCGTCATTGAATCGATAGCGACGTTCAGTCCAACCGTAGACGAGGCATCACATCTTCCAGCTGGACTGAGTCACTGGCGATTTGGGCGGTTCGATCTTTATCGCGTTAATCCGCCTCTGGTTGACGCTGTGGCGGCTGTGCCGTTGTTGTTTTGCGAATGCAAAGAGGACTGGTCGCGGTATTCCGTTGAGAAACACCTCCGAATTGAATTTGCTGTAGGAAAGCAGTTCGTCGATCTCAACGGTTCCGATTCCCTTCGGCTTTATCGTTACGGGCGTCTCGCCTGCCTTCCTTTTAGTCTGATCGGGGCCGGATTCGTCTACTGGTTCGCGCGATCTGTCTACGGTACGGCAAGCGGTCTCGTTGCGTTGTGTTTGTGGTGTCTGTCCCCGAATGTGATTGGCAATGCGGCCATCATCATTCCGGATGTGCCAGGCGCAGCAATGGCCATTCTGGCTGCATTTGCATTTTGGCGTTGGTTGAGTCTTCCACGATTCCCCCGAGCGGTGGTCGCAGGACTGACGCTGGGGGTTGCTCAGTTAGCGAAGACGACGTGTGTGGTTTTTTACGTGGTGTGGCCAGCGTTGTGGGGGTGCAGTGCTGGACAGGGCAACGATCGCGAAGAGAGGAAAATTCCCGCCTCGGAGAGACGGGGCACAATGAAAAATCCGGCCACTGTGTGACAGGGCACAGTGTGGGGCAATTGTTGCTGATCGGTATGCTGGGGATTTATGTGACGAATCTGGGTTATCTGTTCGACGGGTCGTTTCAGCAGTTGAAGGATTATCGGTTTGTGTCGCAAGCGTTGGGTGGACCGACAGCGAGTCAAGCCGATCCGAATAATCGGTTTCGTGATTCGGTCCTGGGCTACGTCCCAGTGCCGCTTCCTGTGGA
>JBDNFT010000819.1:0-10898 GCA_041689695.1 Planctomycetaceae bacterium
CACGGCCCACCGCCACCAACCACCTTCAGCCGCACCCACGTACGTTTGAGATGCCTGGTCAACAGCCCGCCTGATTCTGGAACGGTCCACATGCAGACCGTCGCTAAGAATGATCTGTTCAAAAATCCATGTGGCCGAGACCAAATCTCCTTCATTATCTGTTCCTGAAGATTCCATACTGCTCATCGAATAGCCTGGCCTCTGTCTAAGTCGTCCATTTCAGTGATATTGTGGTCTCTTGAGAGAGCTGCAGGTGGCAGCAGTTCGCCGATCAGGCTATCTCTCGATCACCGGCCGTTTTGCTCTCAACTTAATGAGGGATGAGCAATTGTAGTAGCTCGTGGGCAAGAAGTGTATGACAGTAAAACAATATCGACCAATGACACGAACCCAGTGTATTGATTCAACACAACCAATCACTTCTCCCTAGGAGCATCGTCAATCTGAATCGGACGAGCCATTCAAGCATTCGCTAATAATTCAATTTAATCAAATTATTGTTGATTCTACTGGTTCTCAGTGGCGCCCTCGGAGAAGCAATGTATCAATCATCCTGTCCCGCATGTTGAGGATTGATCTTGTAGACTCGTGCAATCCGATCCAGAACTCGCTTCTCAGTGCCGCAAATGTCGCCCTGATCCAGTAGACCTCCGGAGGCACACGCGACTCGCAAGGCGAATGCATACAATTGTTGACCGAACTGTTCTTCCTCAGGATTTCGGGAGACAGCAAGTCGATCGGTCGTGTAATCTTCCCACAGCGACCACAGAGCCTTGTCTGGTCGTTTCCCAAGCCACGATTGAAACAACTCTAATGCCATTGGCACGCTCAGCGTATCTACCGACAACGCGCCACTCATCGCAAAGACCTGTTCAAGTTGCGTCACCCTTCCGCTGGCCCAGGCGACTTCCGCGATCGGTGCGTACCGAATGGCCTCCAGATTCTCTGAATCGAAGCCCAGCTCAATCAGTCGTTCAAGCAGGTGACTATCCATCGCACATGTCATTGCAGAAAGCCTATGCCGCAACAGATCATGATGGACTCTGCGTGAATAAAGTTTCAGTAAAGCCTCCTCGCGGTGCGCGAGTTGCAGATCGATTTTTCGGCTGATCTTTCGACCGAAATTGTTCGGCATCACCATGGCTAGTCCTCCCGGAAATCTGGAACTGATGAATCGACAAGGAAACTGAGTCCATGTTTCCTGCCTTCGCTTCGCGAAAAATTTTACGCGAACAGACTGCGCGGGATAATTCGAATTGTCAGTGCCGAAGAATAGAAAAATTCAAACCGAACGGCCTTCGAACGAAATTCAGGGGGCCACTGCATTAGGTGAGGCACTGATAAAACCATCAGGGTCGCGCCATGTTTTCGCAAGTTCGTTTTGCGTTGCACTGTCTGTCGCGGGAGACATCTACGCTGCCCCGCCGATAAGGAACAGTCCCGCAAAGTAGGTCAGGCTTTCCAGCCTGACACGCAGAGGAACATATCAGTCTGGAAAGGCTGACGTACTTTATTTCAGGACTGTTCCTAATTCTGCGGTGTGCTCTGAAACGTCCGCAATCAGGCCAATGCTGCTGGCAGAAACGCCAACCGTCGCTCTGGCTGTCATACAAACAGATCTGATTTCGCGGTGCTGGCGATCGCAAGCACGGCCGGATGCTTGATTTTTCGTTCGGCCGAGATCGCGAAGAAGTGTTCGCGAACGCCCTCAACTTCGCCAACGAGTTCCACTTCGAACTGTCGACAGATCTCATCCTGAATGACAAGGCCGCCTGGAAAGAGCCCTTCGCCTGTTTGTCCGAATGCCTTCAACAGCGCCGTATCGTCAAACTCAGCACGTATCAGCGGGTGAAGGTCATGGCTTTCTATCCAGGAGTCCAGAGCACGTCGCAGGGCAGAACTGCGCCCGGGAACAAGCAAAGGGGCACCATTCAGCGATTCCGGAAACCCCTTTCGATAACGAAGAGCCAGCTCTTTCGTCGCGAAAAGACCAACTGCGGAGTCTCCCAGAGCGTGATTGTAGGCTCGCACTTTAAACGCGGCAGTGACCGGCGTGTCGGACAGCACGATATCGACGTTATGCAGCACCAACTCACTGAGCAGTTGTTCCAAAGTGTCTTCCACACAAACAAGCCGCAGATCGTCAGATAATCGCAACGCAGGTTCCAGAAGTCGACGGGCCATCAACTTTGGCATCGCATCGACGATCCCCACAACGAATCGAACCGGCTTGCCCACCGGATGTCCCTTGAGCGTATCGACCATTTCACGCCCAAGCGAAAAGATCTCGTCCGCATATCGATACACGGTCTTGCCTGTTTCGGTCAACTGGAGCGTACGCCCGGACTTCTGAAACAGCTTATGTCCAAGCGATTCTTCCAGACTGCGCAACTGCGTGCTGATGGCTGGCTGCCCGATATGCAATTTCTCTGCGGCGCGCAAAATCGTGCCTTCACGAGCGACCATCCAAAAATACAGCAGGTGGTGATAGTTGAGCCATTCCATGGAGAGAAAGATAGTTTAACAGAATCAATGGTTCAACAGCTAAGTTTGAAATAGTCGATTCTCGGTAAGGTTGTAAGATTTGCCGTTTACACCAAGCGCCGCTTGAGCCCATTTGAATAAAGAGCAGAGTTATGGAAATTCAGATTACAGATCGCAACGTCTCACTGACCGACGTCCAGGTTGAGTATGTCGAACGCAGACTTCAACGATAGCGCAGTACTATTAAGGAATGCACTGGTCAAAGCGATGGAGGCGACCTGCTGATGACACTGGAGAATCTTTCAACTTGCGAAGACATAGACCGCGAACTGCATCAGCGGTTGATCATACATCTGGGGCAGCAAGGTTTCACGCCTTACAGAACGCTGGGACTATGCGTGGAGAACGGCGTGGTTGAGCTTCAGGGCCGACTGCCGACATTCCACCTGCGTCAGGTTGCTGTTGAATCCGCTAAGCGCGTCGCAGGTGTCACGCGTGTCGTCGATCGCATCGCCGTCGATCGTACCAGCTAAACCCCTTCGAGCGTCATCTGGCACGTCACATTTTCGCCCGCTCGAAGCGAACTCTCAGTCAGAAACGATCAATCGTATTCTTGTGTTTTGGAAGCGATTTCCGTACGTCCGCTTCTGACATCCGGGCTTCGTGTGCTAATTTGTCTCGGGAATGGCCGCAGCGTTACTTGAATCGTGCAACACGGTTACTATTCCCAGCCGTGCTTCAACGGACCCAAATTTCGGTCTCCTTGTTCCAGGGCCTCCCAGCCTGTACGACCCCGCCATCGACGGGACGATGACCATCTCTCAGATTCTACCCCAGAGCGGGATTGTCTGGACTTTTATGCTCCAATCTGTCGACAACCTGATCGAATCGAAACTCAAAGCTAATGTCAGTCAGCTTAAGGCTGCTGGGTTTGCAGAGCCCGAAGCAGGCGTACGCGCGCTGATGCGAATCCGATCGTTGTGGCGAGATTCGATCGCCGCGAATCCTGAAAAACGTTCCATCCTGAAAGAAGAACCGGCATGGTACTGGCATTTGCAGCGAGTCTGCCAGGACGCTCCGCTGAAGGATTTTGTCCTTAGCGTGATTGATCAGTACGTTCGTAACGCGGCTGGTCAGTTTGATGTTTTTGGATTGTTCAACGCAACTCCACGTGCGTTGGGAATTCTGGCACGACTTGCCTGTGCGAGTCCCTATCTGATACAGACGCTGTTAGCTGATCCGCCTTACCTGACGACATTGACGTTAAGCGGACGCACTTCTGAAATGAAGGCTCGTGAACAGTTCGTGCAGGAAGCAACAACTGAAATCACAACTGCCATGAATCGGACGCAGAAACTTTCCGCTCTGCGGAAGTTTCAGCGACGCGAATTGTTGCGGATCGGAATGTGCGACGCATTTGGCCTGCTGGATTTGCGTTTTGTGACCCTGCAACTTTCGCTGCTTGCAGACGCGATGGTGCAGTGCTGTTTGAATTTTGCGATGAAGGATGCGAACGTCACAGACTTGTCGCTGTCTGTGATCAGTCTCGGCAAGCACGGCGGTGAGGAACTCAATTACAGTTCAGACATTGACCTGGTGTTAATCTGTGATCAGGATTCATCCTTGATACAACGGGTGGCTCGACTGACTATCGAAGGATTGGCGGAAAATACACCGCCAGGATTCTTGTATCGTGTGGATTTGCGACTGCGCCCGTGGGGTGAAGCCGGGCCGCTTGTGAGCACTATTTCGGCGTACGCTGATTATCTGATTCAGGACGCTGCAACATGGGAAAAGCAGGCGATGCTCAAAGCTCGCGTCGTTGCCGGTGATCGCAGCGTTGGACATCGATTTCTGAAACGTATCGGCCCTCTGCTGTTCACTGATTCCGCGGTGGATATCCGTAACAGCATTCATCAGATGAAGGAACTCATCGAACAGAGACTGCGACAACGTGGCAAGCTCTATTCCGAGGTCAAACTGGGCGTCGGTTCAATTCGCGACATCGAATTCCTCGTCCAGAGCCTGCAGTTGATTCACGGCGAACGGGAACAACGAATTCTCAGCTTCAATACGCTCGATTCGCTCGTGCGACTTGCCGAGTTCGGTCTGATCAGCGCGGCATGGTATCGACAATTGCGTGCAGGGTATGTTTTTCTAAGAACAGTCGAGCATTCTCTGCAACTGTTGCACAATCAGCAGACGCACGAGTTGCCATCAGATCGGCGTCAACTGGAATGGCTGGCGAATCGACTGGACTATCCGGACGCGGCAACACTGATGCTGCGATTCGATGAACATCGACTTGCAGTACGCACCATCTTCGATGAAAGCCTGCAGTTCGAATCAGCCTCGAAGTCCATAGCTTCGGGTGCAGTATCGAATGACAGAACAGCAACAGGATTACCGGACGATTTATCGCCACCAAACGTATCGTCCGATGCGCAACTGCAACAATTATCGGAGCGACAACTCCAACTGGTCGAAATTTTTGCGGCGGTGGATGCCGGTTCCGACGCGATCGTTTCCGTACGACAAAACCTCGTGGCCACTGATCACTGGAATCTGATCGTCTGCGGCAAAGATTTCTCCGGATGGTTGTCGGTCATCTGCGGGCTGCTGTCGATCTATCGCCTGGACATCCGACGTGGCGATGCGCTGACTGGTGACGGCGTAAACGGCTACGGAGATCGCTGCGTAACCGGTCGCTTTCTGGCATGTTTCGAAGTGAGAATTGAAATTTCGTACGGCGACACGTCAGAGTCTGCGATGATTGCGGAAGGTCTTGCGAAATCACTGCAGGATGAGATCTCGCGATTGAGTCTGCTTTCACGAAACAACCGTATTGACGACGTTCGAGCGGAATTGCTTTCGCGATTCTGCGACGCCGTTCCGCAGCAGTCAGAGTCTGAATCGACGTCTGCCGAACTGGATGTCGAACTCATTCGGCTTCCGGATTCGGTGCTGACGCAGATGAATATCACTGGTGCTGATTCCTGGGGATTTCTGTATGAACTGGCCAGCGCGTTGTCTTTAAGTCGTTTTCGAGTGCTGCGAGCAATCATTGACGCGGAAGGCAGTCAGGTGCGCGACGTGTTGTATGTTCGTGAACGCAATGGTCGGCCGATCGACAGCGAGGAACGTCTGCAGGAACTCCAACTCGCGGCCACACTGATCAAACAGTTCACCCATTGGCTTCCGACAACAAACGATCCACACCATGCACTGGCAAGGTTTCGCGATTTGGTGTCGCGACTGCAGCCTGCCGTCGCATGGTTCGACAACATGAAGTCGCTGCGTCGATCGAATGTACTGCATGCTGTTGCACGCGTTCTGGGCATCAGCCAATACCTGTGGGAAGCATTCTTGCAGTCGCGCCATCAGCAACTGTTTCCGTTGCTGGCAAATCCAGAAGAACTGGCGGTTCGCGAAGATCGCGAATCACTGCAGCATGAATTGAATAAGGCATGTGACATCGCCGACAACACAGCAGCGGCATGGCTGGCATTGAACGAGTTCAAAGACAGAAATCTGTTTCGCATCGACATGCGACATGTCCTTGGACATTGCCGTCCATTTGGAGCATTTTCAGAAGAACTGACAGAGTTGGCAGAAATCGTTGTCACCAACGCACTGGAAGTAGCATGGAAACAACTCGTGTCTGAATATGGTCATCCATTGTGCGAAGACGGCACAACCGAATGTCGATGGGCTCTGGCAGGTCTTGGAAAATTCGGCGGCATTGAAATGGGATTTGCGTCAGACATTGAACTTATTTTGATCTTCGCTGAACCAGGTCGTACCAGCGGAACAAATGCCATATCGAACGGAGCGTTCTTTGATCATCTCATCAACGCTGTCGCCACAGGCATCGTCGCGCCGCGAGACGGTATTTTCCAGGTCGATTTGCGAATGCGCCCGTTCGGACAAGCCGGTTCCGGTGCCGTTTCTTTGCAGGACTTTGAGAAATATTATGCCTCGGACGGGCCCGCATGGCCTTATGAACGACAGGCTCTGGTCAAGTTTCGAAGTGTCGCCGGGGACCGGGATTTTCAGACAACCGTGACGGCTGCATGCCATCGAGCAATCTACGAGGCTGGCCAATTTGAATTCGCGGCCATGCACGCCATGCGAGAACGACAGATTCGGCAGCTTGTGCGCGGTGGAGCGATCAACGCCAAGCTGAGTGACGGCGGAATTGTGGATTGCGAATATGCCGTTCAATCACTACAGATGACTTTCGGCACAACGATGACCTCACTGCGTCATCCCAATACGCTGCGGGCTTTGAACGAAGCGGCAAAACTGAATCTGATCGAACCAGCGGATCGTGACTCGATCCAACTTGCCTACATTTTCCTGCGCGAGCTGATTGATTGCCTGCGACTTGTGCGAGGCAACGCGAAAGACCTGACACTTCCCGCACCTGATTCGCGTGACTGGAAAATGCTGGCTCGAAGAATGAAATCCATTCACGATTCCAACGTGCCTCTGGAAGATCTGGAAACGCAGATGACCAACGTTCGTGAATTCTCTGCCTTTGTTGAAAATCGCTGCGGGAAGAATTGATACAGTAGTTTCCAAACCTGTAAACCACTGGCGTGAAGCCAGTGGGGTTTTTCGCTTGTGTTTTCGAGCAATGTTTGTAGTTGTCAAACCTTCGATCCACTGGCGTGAAGCCAGTGGGGGATAGGGCCGGATGCGTGGGCTAACCCAGCCGACAATTCGGCTCCCCAGCCGACCGCGCGTCGGTGGAAGCCAGGTTTGACAACTACAAGTGTCACGTTCAGCAACGCGGGCCACATGCCGCCAGAGATTCGTCGTGCTGATGGATCGTTGTTGAATCCTGGAACCGAACGTTCCGGTGCACCAATAGGTTTCGACGCGGGGGTTGTCTACGAAACTACAACTTTGCAGCTTGCTCCCGGTGATGTCGTCGTCCTGCGAACCGACGGTGTTGATGAGGCCATGACAACTCAAAGCGAACAATTCGGAGAAGCCAGATTTCGAGCATCGCTGCAGGCATCGGCCCACGATCCTGAAACCATCTGCCGCAACCTGCTGGCCGACGTGGAATCCTTCGCTGGTGCGGCTCCGCAGAAGGATGACATTACGATCCTTGCGTTTGGGCGAATGTAAGAGTTGTAGTTTCGACAGAATGAACCATCGGTTCGAGGGGCTGGCATCCTGCACTGCTCACCGGACGGGCCATATCGATGGACTATTGTCAGTGCGTCGGGACGGAGTTGAACCGCCAAAGCCTGAAGGCGGGTGAGTTACGGCCACTTGAACTCACCGATGCTCAGCCGAACGTAAAAAACGGTCAAGTCTACAACACCGCCCGCGTTTTCAGTCTATGTGCGGCCGCAGTTTAAGCCGAGGAAGGGACCGAGCTTACTGCAGATCAAGCCGCCAAACGCGAGCAACTGACTCAACAATCCTTGGCGGCCCTCAAGCTTTCCATCGACAAAGGCTGGAATGACTTTGCCCACATGCAGCAGGATTCTGACCTCGCCCCGCTCCACGACCTCCCGGAATACAAAGCCCTGATCCCAGCCCCACCTGCAAACCCGGAACCAGTGCCAGAAGCCGCACCAACAGAGACAGAACCCTAACCCTGATGATGCGAGAGATCGCGGTTAGGCGGGCGGCAGGATGTTAGTCCTCCGATCCCTGGCTGCTGCGGCCCAACCGGGAAGGTAACGTTCAATGGCACTCGATTTGTGTTTATAGTAGACATCACTCGCCGAGTGATGATTCCTGCGGCCCGCGAAACGCGGGCTGCGTCACTCGGAGAGTGACGTCTACTTTGTTAAATCGACTCCCATCGGACCAGTGCCTGCGAGGCGTGTTCCACTCTTCACTCAGGATTTCGGAGATTCTCCAGTGGACGACATCGACCGAACGAACGCCCCAATAATTGCCGCAAGGTACGCAGGAATCGTCAGCGTAGTACCAACCCAGTGCTCGGAATATGAAAGAGAGAACGGAACGTTGAACTGGTTCTGCGTCAATCATTTCAGTGAGCCCTCAAGATAATGGAGAATTGATAGTCAGGGACAACCTGCTGGGAAAACCACGGTAAACAATTTTGATCTCTTGCACCATCGTCGCGGTACATCTTTAAAATCACGGATCACTTGCGATACCCCTCACAGATTTTGAACCTCTCCTGGTTTACGGCGAAACCGGCAGGCAACCGGCACTTTTAGTGCGGATTCATTGGCTGTTGTGAGGAACGCTCAATACACTTCCGGAATAGTCCTGAATTACGATAGGTAGGCCAGTTCGAAATCTACAGTTCGTCAGAAATCAACAATGAATCACGCGATCGCACTCGAACAACTTTGGAAGTCTGCAGGAGCTCCCCCCGACGCGCTGGCATTCCTGAAGAATCGAGCCGACCTGTCGCATCAGGATTTCATCGACGTCATTCGCATCGACCAGCAGCATCGGTGGCAGACGACGTCGCCGTTGCGGGTCGAACAATACTTGGCGGCGTTTCCTGACAAGGCCGACTACGGGCAGCTAGTGCTGGAACTGACTGCGGGCGAATTCCTGGCTCGGCTACAAAACAATCAATTGCCGCAGGTTGAAGAATACGTTCGCCGCTTTCCACAGCTAGCCGATCAGCTTGAGCAGAAGCTGTCTGGACTGTCATCAACGCATGGTGGCTCCGGAACATCGCAGCGATCGGCTGTCCTGAGCAACATGGGGCTGATGGAGATGGATGAAATCTGCGACGCCTTTGAAGCTGCATGGAAGGTAAAAGCGTCGCGACCAGCGTTGGAAGACTATTTGGCAGCCGCTCCGGAATCGTCTCGTCCCGAATTGTTCCGGGAACTGCTGAGAACCGAATTGTGGTTTCGGCGAGAACGCGGCGAGCAGCCGACGCTGGAAGAATATCGCCAGCGATTCTCCAACGGCAATCCGCTCGATGTGGACGTCTTCAAAGCATGGGAACACAACCCCGATGACTTCATGCTGTTTGATCGCAAGTCGGCCGCAATTCCGCTCACACAAACGGTTATCGCACCCGCAGCCCTGATGACCAGTCAGTCTGGTTCGGTCCCCGGCGATGGCAGCCAAAGAATTGGCCGCTACCGACTACATGGAGAACTCGGACATGGGACTTTTGGCCGCGTCTATCGAGCCTGGGACGAAGAACTGGAACGTGCGGTCGCCATCAAAGTACCGAGAAAATCACGTTTCAAGAAAGCCGAAGATGCAGAAGCCTATCTGGCGGAAGCTCGCACCGTGGCCAAGCTGGAACACCCACAGATCGTTCCCGTCTACGACATGGGCCGCACTCCGGACGGATCCGTGTATGTGGTTTCACGACTGATCGAAGGCAGCACACTGCAGGACGTCATCGCAGACAAGCGCCCTGACCAAAAGCAAACGGCCGTGCTGATTGCTCAAGTCGCCCGAGCCCTGTATTACGCGCACCAGCATCGACTGATTCACCGCGACATCAAGCCTGCCAACATCCTGATCGAAGAACGCACGAACACGCCGTTTGTGGCTGACTTCGGTTTGGCGATGAAGGAAGAAGACTATTTGAAGCAGGTCGCCATTGCCGGTTCGCCTGCCTACATGAGTCCCGAACAGGCTCGGGCGGAAGGGCACCGTCTGGACGGTCGCAGTGATGTGTTTTCGCTGGGCGTCGTGCTGTATGAAATGCTGACAGGCAAGAAGCCGTTTCGCGGCAGTTCGGTGATGGAAACACTGCATCAGGTGATTTCCGTCGATCCTCGGCCTCCACGTTCTTTCGACGACACAATTCCCGCCGAACTGGAACGCATCTGCCTGAAAGCGATCAGCAAGAAAGTGACCGATCGTTACGCATCCGCTGAACTCTTTGCAGAAGATCTGGAAGCGTGGCTTCAGCCTGCTTCACCAGTGACGCAGCAGAAGAAAGCAGACGTGCAGGTCGTTCCCAAGGGACTGCGATCGTTTGATGCCCACGATGCGGACTTCTTCCTTGATCTGCTGCCGGGATCTCGCAACCGTGATGGTCTGCCGGAAAGCATCGCCTTCTGGAAACAACGCATTGAAGAAACGGACGGCGAACGCACGTTCAATGTGGGCATGATGCTGGGGCCAAGTGGTTGCGGGAAATCGTCGCTGGTCAAAGCCGGTTTGTTGCCGCACCTGTCGAAAGATGTGATTGCCGTTTACGTGGAAGCAACGCCGGAAGAAACGGAACTGCGGATTCTTCGAGGCCTGCGGAAACGCATTGAGAGTTTAGACACGATGTGTGAGCCGCAAGGCGCTAGCCGCGGGTTGGAGCTGTCGTCGCAAACACCGGCGGCTAGCGCCTTGCCGCTCACGGAGACATTGCTTTACCTGCGACGTGGCCACAATCCAAAAGTGGTCATCATCATCGACCAGTTTGAACAGTGGCTGCACGC
>JBDNFT010000820.1:0-5353 GCA_041689695.1 Planctomycetaceae bacterium
ATTGCTGGCCACAGGGCTGCAGAGCAACCTGCTTGGTGCGTTATCGGCATTGATTTGTGCTTGGGCGGGCATCTGGTATTTCGGTGGAAAAGATGCGGCTGATCGATTCAGGGGACCGCTCTTTTTCCTGGTCATGGCTCTGCCTATTCCTCTGAACTATGACTTAATTCTCATCATCAAACTTCAGAAGATCGCCTCAACGGGTGCCAGCAGGCTGCTGGATTTCTTTAGTATTCGGCATGACATCTCTGGTGTTGCCATCTCCACCGCAGCGCGCAGTTTTATGGTTGAGGAAGCCTGTAGCGGAGTGCACTCGCTTTTCTCCTGCTTATGTGCGGTCGTTTTTTTATCCGTGCTTCAGCGATACAGTTTTGTTCGCATTCTTGTCAATATCGTCCAAACCGTAGTGTGGGTGATTGCTGCCAATACACTTCGTGTCTTCCTGGTGATCTACGCTTTTAGTGCTTTCGGTATCGCGTTGGACAGCGGCTGGCGACATGAACTCCTTGGAGTATTTACCTACGTAATCGCTCTCTCGATGGCATTGAGCACGGACCGACTGTTGATGTTTCTGGTTCCCTTTGGAACTCAGGAATCCGGCAAGAAGGACACGAAATACGAAGTCGCCGACAATCCCGTCGTTCAATTAATGTCGTTTGGGCAAAGTGCTGGCAAAGCCGTCAACCGATTTCTGGACCGTGAGCGACTTCCTTCGCGAGTCGCATTGCGTGCGTTGCTGGTTGTGCCATTGATTTGTCTTACACTTTCGGCCGTCACTTATGGAAAGATTGCAGGGCGATTGATGGCAACGTCTGTCAGCGACACGACGCCTCAAGCGAATTTTGTGGCGGGAGTAGGAACGCGGCTTCGACAGGACGGGGTGATGCCGAAGAATGTTGATGCATGGACACTGGAAAACGTCGAACACCTGAATCGTCAGGCAGGTGACACGTTGGGCGAAAACTCAGTTGTCTTCACCTATACCGGCCATGGACTTCGAGCGGTATTCTCGCTTGATGGCTTCTATTCTGATTGGCACGACCTGGCGTACTGCTATTCGGGACTGGACTGGAAACTGTCTGAACAATCGAATTTCACCGAAGACATCACAGGAAATCGGGCCACGTATCTGTCCATGTATATGGCCGATGGGTCTCAGCTGACCACCTACTTTTCCTGCATCGACAGTCAACTGACCTCCGTGAAACCAAGCGACCGCTCAATTGGCGAGATCAAGACATTTGAGAATCTTTTAGAACGACTCAGTATGGCGAGTTCAGCCAAAACAGATCGGGATGTCGTGGTTGGCCCTGTGCTGCAGTTTCAGTTGACATGTTTCGGACGAGACGAATTGTTGCCTCATGAAAAAGATGCGTTGCGTCAGTTGTTCGGAGTGTTGATGCGTGACGCATCAGTGTCGCTCAAGGAGAAGCAACAATGAAGACTTTTAAACGCTTCAAGCGAAAATTCAGCGACTGGTCATCCAAACGCCGCTTTCGAATTCCGAAAATGTTGACGCTGGACTTCTATGGGAAGATTCTGGCTGCTCCTATTCTCTGGCTAGGTACCAACTGGAAGTCTCGCAGGTTTCAAAATCTGTTATTCGGATTGCCGGCAATGGCTGGTATCTTTGTGATCCTTTACCTGGGCGTTCAGCTACAGGTTCAGGAACCGTCCATTTCTACTGAATATCTGGCCGAAGCCCGTTCTGCACTCACGCAAAAAGATTTCACCCGTGCAGAACTGCTGTTAGCCCGGGTCCTTAAGCGCCGGGATTCGATTATTGCAGAAGCTCAGTACTCAATGGCCGTTTTGTTCGACGAGACTGGGCAAAAAGATCGTGCGTCTGAGTTCTTCCGAATACTTGCCCCCGATGATCGGAGAGGGAATCGCGACGCGCATCGGCGTCTGGCTGTCATTCTCGCGAATCAGGCCAATTACGAGAGCGAAGCTTCTGAATTCCGACGTTTGCACTGGCATCTCACAGCCGCTGGACAGTCAGAATCGGCCGAAACGCAAATGGCATGGGGGCGTTACTATTTACTCACCGGTGATCTGAAGCAGGCAAAGAAGTACTTTGAACTTTCGGTCAAACAGTTTCCCCAGGTTTGGCAGGTGCTCGGAGAAATTGAGGCCAGGCTTGGGCAGACAGCATCCGCAATTCTAAGTTTTCAGGAGTCCTCCAAATACCTCTCGCGACAACTGACCAATGATCCCTCAAGTGCCTCTGTTCGAACGGATTATGCTCAGGTGCTCATGAAATTGGGCCAGTTGGACGATGCCCAAATGGTCCTGGAGCAAGGTCGGCTCTTAAACCCGGATGGGCCGTGGCCGCAGCTTTTGGCATCACTGGCCGTCAACTATCACGACATGATGTTCGCGCAGGGCACTCCGATTTCTGACTTGCTGACATATCTTAGCCGTGCGTTGCAGTACGACCCGAATCACGGACTGGCTTTGAACCGATTGATGTCGTATGCAACTGCGAAGGTTGAAGGAAACATTGAACTGCGAACAATATTGGCTCGCGTCATTGCTGAAGGCAAAGAACCGGGCTTGGCTCATTTGGCGATGGGTAATCTCTGCTGGCTGGAGGAAGACCACGATCAGGCTTTGTTTCATTTTAATCAGGCAACCAAGATTCGTGACGACGTTCCCGTGTTGCTGAATAATATGGCGTGGCTGATCGCCCATGATCCGAACGCACCCGATCTCGACCGCAGTCTGGCTTTAGTCAACTCAGCACTCACCAGTCGCCCGGACAATCCGCATTTTCTGGATACTCGCGGCACGATCTACTGCCTGAAGAAGGAGTGGGAATCAGCGTTACCGGATCTTGAAAAGGCATTGGCTGGAATCAAGGACAAGAAATCCGTCCATCAAAAACTTGCTGAAGTCTATGACAATCTGAAGATGTCTGAGATCGCTGAGCAGCACAGAATACTTGCAGAAAGCTTAGCACAGGAAACTGCTGCGAAGACGGTCACTGCCCCCCGTTAAGTTAGCGGCAGAGACAGGACGACCAAAGAACTGAAGCATCGAGCGAAAAACAACTCTCTGCAGGTGGAGTGGGATTCGCAAACCCCCCCCCCACTTGCAGGATTTCTGACGAAATCCACTGCAACAAATCATTCGCCGCTCGACACGAACGTTGTTAAACGAGTCAGGCATGGGAATGGTTGGACTGCGTAGGCAGATCTGTCCTCAGATCAGCATCCTTCAGCGTGGACCGTATACAATCGAACGCTGCATCTGCAGACTTGCCCATGGGAATTCCTTTTCTGCCGAACTCCCTCATGCCGCTGCCACGAACTTTCGAGGCTCAACTGAGAATCAGATGCCACGTTCAAGATTATTAGTTTGTGTCGATTGGTTCGATCCAGGAAGTCGAGCTGGTGGACCAATCCGCAGCTGTGTGAATCTGGTTGATTTGCTCTGTCACGATGCTCGAATTACGGTTCTCACGGGAAGCCGTGATTTGGGCGAAACTCGGAATTATGCCGATGTCAAAGTGAGTTCATGGAACAACTGGAAGAGCAGGGCAGCGGTCTGGTACGCCACACACACTCAGCACTTTTCCGGTGCGTTCTGTTTTGCGGTGCGACGACTGCGGCCGGAGACCATTTACCTGAACAGTATGTTTTCGACCACAGGGGCCGTCATTCCAATGCTGATGCAATGGATGCTGCCGAAAACACGGTTGATCATAGCGCCGCGAGGAATGCTGAAGCCATCGGCACTCGCACACCGACGCTGGAAGAAATCTGCATGGCTGACATTCTTACGCTGGACCAAAACGCAACGTCGGATCGTGTTTCACGCAACCTCCGATGAAGAGGCTGCTGAAGTCCGAGCTGTCTTCGGGGCTTCGACGCGTGTGTGTGTTGTACCGAACATTCCCTGTGTCCCCGCAGATACAATTTGGTGGAATGATAAGATTCCGGGGAATCTTCGGCTGAGTCTTGTTGGGCGTGTGCATCCAATCAAGAACATTTTGTTCGCAATCCGTTTGCTGAAGAACGTTTCCTATTCATGTTCACTCGACATTGTCGGACCGGCGGAGGATCCAATCTACAACTCCGAATGCCAACGTGAAATCGATAGTCTTCCGCAAAATGTCAAGGTGACGTTTCTGGGATCGGTCAGCAATGCAGCAGCGATTCAGGTCGTTCAGCGTTCCCATGCAATGATACTTCCGACGCTGGGAGAAAACTTTGGACACTCCATCTTTGAGGCGATGGCGATTGGTATTCCTGTGATTATCAGCGATCAGACTTACTGGCGAGGGCTGGAAACGGACGGTGCGGGCTGGGATTTGCCACTGAGTGACGAGGAGCGATTCAGTCTGGTCCTTGAACGTCTGGCGGCGATGGAAAACCCAGCGTACCATGGTCTTCAACACGGGGCTCACCAAAGAGCTATTCAGTTTTTCAAAGACAACAACCTGAAGCAAGACTACATGGAAATGTTCTTTGGGAAATGGCCGTAATTTCACCTTTTACAGCCTGCCACGTTCGGCATTTCTGACGAAAATCGCGTAACGCGATCGTGACTGCGTGGGTTCCCTGGAACTGCGTTTGCCGTTTTCAGTAATGCTGCCTCGCTGGCGGAAGACTTGTTGAGATGGAGTGACAACTCAATGACTGATGAATCACAGATGAATGACGTAGCTTTATCAGACAGCCTCCGCAATCTTGCTGCGTACGATAACTCCAACTTCGATCCTGGACGCGGATTGCTGGTGCGGAGCGTGTGGTATGTAATAAGCCTTGTTGTGTTTGAGAGTGGCTGGTTCCCCGTATCTTCATTGAAATGCGGCCTGCTGCGTATGTTTGGTGCCGGAATTGGTTTCAACGTTGTCGTGAAACCAAACGTTCGGATCAAATACCCATGGCGTTTGCGAGTGAGTGATCACTGCTGGATCGGGCAGGACGTCTGGATTGATAACCTCGATATCGTGACGCTCGAAAGCGACGTCTGTATTTCTCAAGGCGCCTATCTCTGTACCGGGAGTCACGATCATCGATCACCGTCGTTTGAATTAAAGACAGCTCCGATTCTGATCAAGCACGGTGCATGGGTTGCGGCCCGAGCAATCCTCTTGCCCGGTGCAGTCGTCGAGCAATGCGAGGTGATTTCCGCTGGCACCGTTGTGAAAGCCAAAAGGACGTGATCGCGTGCTTGGTGCTTGGTGCGAACTCCCTGCTCCTCGCTGCGGCTGTACTTGATTTAACAAAGTAGACGTCACTCTCCGAGTGACGCTTGGCATTCGTCACTCGGAGAGTGACGGCTACTTTAACGAACCGCGAACAGCATAACGATCTCCGTGATCTCTGTGCCCTCCGTGGTGAAG
>JBDNFT010000821.1:0-6927 GCA_041689695.1 Planctomycetaceae bacterium
ACTGTCAATGACAATGAAACCGCACTGACACTCAGCCCGAGTCCAATCACCGTATCAGAATCGGCTGGGACCAGTGCATCAACATTGACGGTAACGCGAACTGGCCCTAACACTGCGGCTCAAGTTGTGACGTTGTCTTCGTCAAACTCTTCCGCCGCGACTGTTCCCGCTTCAGTCACCATTCCAGCAGGAAGTAATTCTGCGACCGTGAGCATCGCAGCCGTGAATAATCCAGAAACTACTGGTCCCGTCGTGGTGACCTTCACCGCCGTTGCCACAGGCTTTTCTAACGCAACAACAACTCTCACGGTGACTGATATTCAGACCGTTCTGACACTGAGTGCAACTCCTGCAACGTTTGCGGAGAATGCTGGAACCTCTGCGTCAACCCTGACTGTCACACGAACTGGCCCAACAACTGCACCATTGGTGGTCAGTGTGTCGTCGTCCAACGAGGCCCATGCCAAGATGTCTTTCCCGACGGTTACAATCCCCATAGGTCAAACGTCGGCAAATATCACGATTGAAGCAATCGATGATCTCACTGTGAACGGTGATGCAACAGTCACGATCACCGCATCAGCGACCGGATTTGCTGACGTCACTCAGATTGTTACCGTCACCAATACCGATGTTGCGACGCTGACAGTCACATCAACCGCAACCGAGGGAGCAGTTTCGGAGGGTGCCGCTGCGGGTACTCTAAGATACACGGTGAAACGCAATACATTCGACAATTCTCTGCCTCTGGTTGTCACCCTCGCATCGGCTTCATCCGATCCAACGGCACGACTGACTGTGCCGACCACAGTGACGATCGCGGCAGGAGCAGACTCCGTGACGTTCGACGTCAATCCGGTTGATGACGCTGTACTCAACGGCGACACAGCAACCATCGTGACGGCGTCGGCGACTGGGTTTGTCGCTGGCACTTTGTCCGTCACAGTCAGAGACAACGATGCTGGAAGCCTGGCGTTAACATCGGTAGCAACTGTTGCTGAAAACGCTGGTACCGACTCTGTGGAATTCACGATCACTCGTAATTCCAGCAATATCACTCAGCCCCTTGTTTTGACTTTGTCATCCAGCGATACGTCGCGGCTGACCGTTGGCACCACTGTGACAATTCCAGCGAACCAACCATCAGCGACGTTCAAAGGGACGCCGGTTGGGAACATGCTTGTTGATACTGGTCGCTCCGTTGATGTGACGGCTGTCGGTGTCGGGTTCAATGATGCTAAGACCACTCTGACGATTAACAACACCGATGTGGCGACATTGAAGATCACGTCAAACTCACCGACTGTCCCGGAAAACGGGGCTGTCGATGCGCTGGTTTTGATGGTTTCGCGTAACACGTCAGATAATTCAGTGCCTTTGACGTTCACTCTGGCGTCAAGCTTGCCAGGTCGTCTGGCCAACGTTGGCACGTACGTCATTCTCGCAGGCCAGTCGTCCATGACTATTCCGGGTGCGCCTGTTAACAATGGTATTGCCGATGGGAATGCCGATGTGACGTTGACCGTATCCACAGCAGGATACGTACCTGGCACAGTATTGGTGACAGTTGTTGATGATGAACCAGCAGTCCTCACAGTCACGGCCAACAAACCTGATGTATTCGAAACTGTCGGTGCCGGCGCGGTGACTTATACTGTTGCACGAAACACCACAAACAACACTCAGCCACTGATCGTGAATCTTGTTTCCGGTACGCCAGGTCGATTGACAGTGCCCGGTACGGTCACAATTCCGGCAGGTGAATCGTCCGCGACATTCGACGGTGCCACGATTGACACACCAGCTGCGGATGGCGACGTTCCTGTTGTTGTAAGGGCGACTGCGACAGGTTTCACCGATGGAACGGCTTCAGTCACGGTGAAAGACAACGATGCCGGGACATTGACGATCACACCAAACATAACTCCCGTCACAGAAGGAGCTGCCGCTGGCACGCTGAAGTATACGGTCGTTCGAACCGTGGCAGATACGACGCAGCCGTTGACGGTCAGTCTTGTTTCGAGCAACCAGAATCGCCTGACCGTCATCGGCACTTTGATTTTCGCTGCCGGTGAGACAACGAAAACCATTGATGGTTCAGTGATTGATAATAGTCTGGTTGACGGAAACGTCGCTGTAACCGTCACGGCATCGGCGAGTGGCTTCGCGGACAGCACGGCGAGTGTCACAGTCAACGACAACGACGCTCTGACTCTCAGTGTCACTCCGGCGGCGGCATCCATCGCGGAGAACGCAACTCCGGGGACATTCATTTACACGGTGTCTCGCAACAACGCCGATTTAACACAGCCACTGATTGTAAATCTGACATCCAACAACACAAGATTGGGTGTGCCGACGACGGTGACAATTCCCGTGGGAGTTGCATCGCACTTCTTTGAAGTCGTGCCCGATAACAATGCTGCTATCGACGGTAATGTTAACGTGACTCTCACCGCGAGCAGTGCTGGATTCGCCAATGCGATATGGAACGTCACAGTTCTTGACGACGAAGCGACCACGCCAGCTCCAACTTTGACGGCCACACTTTCAGTGGGCACATTGACTGAGGGAGCGGCCGTGGGAGCCACGTTACTCACGGTCACTCGCAACGGCGGTGATCCTACGCAGGAACTTGTGGTCGATCTGTCGTATTCACATCCATCCCGCGTCTCTGGTCCGGCGACGATTACGATTCCAGCAAATGCACCATCGGGATCTGCGTCGGTTTCAGTGGCAACGATCAACAATACCGTCGTGGATGGAGACATCGCGGAAGACATCTCAGCCACCGCTGCCGGATTTAGATCAAGTCAAATCACGCTTCAGATCAAAGACGACGACATCGCCACGCTGTCTCTAACAACGACCACTTCCACAGTGCCGGAGACCGTGGGAACTCTGCAAGGCACGATCACCACGAGCCTGGCTTCAAGTGCTCCGATTATTGTCAGAATGTCCTATCAAGTCAGTTCGGTGCTGACAGGTCCGGCAGTCGTCGTGATTCCGGCCGGAGCGACGAGCGTGCCGATCACATTTACGGTCAATAACGGAAGCGTGACCGATCAGAACGTGATCGCTGGACTTGCAGCAGATGCCTACGGCGCTGTGGCTGCCGAGGCATTTATTACCATCACCGATGCGGACGTAATGGCATTGACGGCGACACCATCCACGTCGGATGCAGTTCAGTCCAATGGCACGATTATTACTCGCAGCTCAGTGGCGCAGGTCACTGGCACTACGGCTCCTGGTTCTACGATTACGATCGACAGCGACGGCGATGGAGTCTTCGATAACGGAACCGCGACTGCTGGCAATGATGGAACGTATTCGGTTGATGTGAACGTGACAAACACGGCCACGAATCACGGGAAAAATCATATCGTGGTTCGAGCCGTTGATGGACCGAATTTGGCGGATGCCGCTGTCAATGTTCATCGGGCGGTTGGAACCGTGGTTCACTTCTCCACAAATGTGGGTGCGTACGATGTGGAGTTGCTCGATAGTGAAGCTGGTGCCACAGTGACAAACTTCCTGAGCTACCTGGCTTCAGGTGCCTATCAAAACATATTCGTGCATCGAGCCAACGCTGGAAGTCAGGAGTTCATTCAAAGCGGAAGTTTCAAAGTTACGAACAGCCAGATCACTTCTGTTGTTACGACCGGGACTATTGATGGTCAATTTAATCCTGCGAATGGCAATGTGGCAGGCACATTGGCTATGGCACTCACTGCAGCCGGTCCAAACAGCGGCACGAGCGGCTGGTTTGTCAATGCCATCGACAACAGTGCTGCGTTCGACGGCGGCCAGTACACAGTCTTTGGCCGCGTGATCGGTGACGGTCTGACCGTCGTGAAGCAGATTAGTGATCTCTCACAAGCAAGCCTCAACACGCTTTACAATTCCTCCGCTTTAGCATCGGTACCGCTGACTTCATTCAACGCAACGAATACGCCGCTCACAGGCCAGATCGAGACCGTTGCAAATAGTGCGGTGCTCGCCGGGACCGGAACGCTCTTCATGACCGAGTTGTCGGTTGGCCAGTCCGTCGCAGTCAACGGTCGCGCCTACTTCGTTGCGTCAATCGCATCAGACACCTCGGTCACCCTGACAACCACTGTGCCATTCACTTCCAGCGGCGGCACGGTCACTAAGAATGTCGTTCCAACAGACGCGGAATTCGTTGTCTTCAGCAACATCGGAAAGATTCTGGATACGCTGTAGACCGAGTTACGGACGTTCAAAAACTCCACACGCAACATGGCCGCCAAAGCCCAACGAAAGCTTGGCGGCCTGTTGTATTTGTGGAATTGCTTGAGCATGTGGCTTCAGCGGAATCTCACAACGTTCGTCAATCGTTGAAAGATTTGCTGTCCCCGGAATTTTCTGGTGCTGCAGCGCGAGAACGGTCAGTACTGTTTCTACACTGCCAGCAGCTCCCAGTAGATGCCCCATCGCTCCTTTGACACCGAAGCAGTCAGGGATTAGCTGCGACTTACCAAACGCAGTCTGAATGCCGCGTGCTTCCGCAAGATCATTGGATTCTGTGCCCGTCCCATGCACACTCAAGATGTCCGGGCTGCGGTGTTTGGAAGTCAGCGTACGTTTCAGAACTTCACTCACAACGCTTCCGCTTTCGTCAATCTGAGTCATCCCGGTTGGATCACTCAGCCATCCGCCGGCGACAACTTTGGCGATCAGGTTCGCTCGGCGAGATTCTGCATGAGCCCTTGATTCCAGAATCATGACACCCGCACCTTCGCCGACAAGAAAGCCATCTCGAGATTCATCAAACGGCCGACACGCAGAAGCGGCATCCGCAGATCGAGATGTCACTCGCAACCGATGAAACGAAGCCAGCACAGAAGACCTTAGCCCCGCATCCGCGCTGCCGACAATGCACACATCACATTCGCCGCGATGAATCATCGCCGCTCCCTGCAGAACGGCAATCAGACCCGTCGCACAAGCCGCAACAGGACACAAACTGGCGACACCAGCTCGCGTCAATTCGGCAATCGCGCGAGTCGCACTGTTAGTCTGTACGCCATGGTTCCAATGATCATGTTTCCAGTGATCATGGAATGTGCGGCTTTCATCACTGCCGGATAGACCAGCGTTTTCAGCTTCGCGAGCAGAACGTCCGGCATGCGCCATTTGTGGTTGGCGTTCACTGCGATGCCGCATGGCTTCTGTCATGCGTTCTGTCGATCGCAGTCCGCCCTTGCTGCTGCCGAACACGACTGCTGTTCGTTGTGGCGGCAGACTGTTGAAACAAAGTCCCGCCCCTGCCATCGCCTCGTGCAATGCAACCAGTGACATCGCCACCAGCGGTTCAGATCGCCACACGTCGGCAATCTCCCGTGGCACGGAATCCAGCCATCCCGAAAGTTCAAGTCGCCGATTGACCTCAAACTGATCAACAACCGCACCGTGTAGTGCCAGACCTTCCACTGCTGAAAGTTGTTCGAAGTGATCGATATCAGCGGGCGTCAGACATCGACCAGCGCGGCGACCGGCGATCAGTGCGTCCCAGGTTTCTGAGGCGCAGCAACCTAAGGGAGTCACCAGTCCCATGCCGGTGACCAGAACATCTTCGTTGCGGTTATGATTTGAAAACTCAAACACTGCTGTCGTTATCGCAAAATACAATTTTTGTGGACGTATTAAACGTTCAACAGGATACCCGCATCCCGGCAGAATCAAATCGGCCGATCGCCGGGAGTTGAGAAGTCCGACTAACAGTACGTCAGCCTTTCCAGGCTGACTCGTTTTGCTTCATGTCAGGCTGGAAAGCCTGACGTACTGTTTTACCTGGCTGCATCAATAAATCCACGTATCTGCAACCAGTCGTGAGCCCGCTTCTGCCAGTCTGCAGTACCCGGCGCGCCGGCGCGAGGACGCATTCCAAAACCGTGACCGCCTTTTTCGTAGACGTGCAATTCTACCGGAACTTTTAACGCTGAAAGTTCCGCAAAGACTCGAGCACTTCCAACGGCGGACGATGCTGTATCGTCGGCCATCTGAGCGATGAATGTCGGAGGATAAGTCGCGTCGATTTTTGCGGCTGGATGTACGGCGTTGAGTTTTTCGTCCCAGATTTTCCATGGATAAATCAGCAGCACGGCATTCGCTTTCGCCGTATCGTCTTCACGTTTCGAATCCGATGGTTGGCTGGCCGCGACAAAGCTCGTCAAACCGCCAGCCGAAAAACCAATCACACCAATGCGATTCGGATCGATGTGAAACTCCGCCGCTCGACTTCGCACAATCGCGATCGCTTGGCGCAGATCCTGGACCGGACCTGCTTCTGGCTGTTCTAGTTTATTTGTCGGCGTACGATAGGCCAATTGAAACGCGGCGATGCCCTGCTCATTCAGCCATGGGCAAACATCGCTGCCTTCGTGTTCGTCTGCCATGCGACCGAATCCGCCACCCGGAACAACGATCATCGCCGGGCGAAGCGAGTCGTTTTTCGATTCAGGCAGATGGACAAATAATCGAGGATTCGATACGTTGAAACGCCGAGTTAATCCGTCGGCTGCGGTCACAGTCGATTCCGGCGGATCACTCGGCACGACAGGTTCCGGCACACCGTCGGGCCAAAGAATAATCTCCGGCGGCGCGGCGATGGCGACGGCTGGAAAAATCCAGATCAGCGAGATGAAACACAATATTCCAGCACCAGATTTCATATGTTCGCCTTTGACGTGTGGAGAATACAGACTTCGAACGAGTCGTTTTGAGAACTTTGGAAAGAATTCCATTCGGGGAATATACCACGTTGAATGTAAGATTCGATGTTGTCGCCAATCCGCTGAGATATAGACTGTGACAAATATTGCTTCGCCCTCACGTCCAATTTGATTCGCACGAGCCAGTCACCTATGCATCAAACCTCGCATCTGTCGGAAACAGAAATCA
>JBDNFT010000822.1:0-2863 GCA_041689695.1 Planctomycetaceae bacterium
GTCAAACAGGTCCGTTTTGAGTCCGGCAAGTCGATAAGATCGAGGAAGCATGACGCCATCGTGCAGCGACTGACGAATCGATCCGTGCCCGCCGGTGCTCTGATACGCAGCTTTTGTAGTCAGGAAGAACTGCCCGCAACCGGCAGAGGCTCCTGTCATGCGAGTCCAGCGCATCAGGGCAAACGGAAGGAAGCACAACAGAATCAGTTGGATCAATGGAATCAGCAATTGCTCGCCCAGCGTGATGACTTGCTGATGCGGAAACCCGCTGAGCAGATCGGCACGGCATCCTCGTCGCATGGTGATCGCTCGCAAAAGCGCATCGCTGGACAGCGTGACGTCAGCATCCAGAAAGACAAGTTCGTCATGCTGGGCCTGCTGTGCCAGTTGAAAACAGGCCCACTGTTTGCCGCTCCAACCCGAAGGCTTGGCAGCGCCGCGCAGCAATCGGACGCTGGGATGATTGCTCGCATAACTTTGGACAATGGCGTCCGTGCCATCCTGACTTTCATCATCCAGCACGCAGATTTCGCAGACGATTCCCTCGCTGTTTAACACCGAATCCAGCAGTCGCCCGATTCGCAGTGCTTCGTTTCTGGCCGGGATGAGCACTGACACTTTCACTTCGTTTACGTTCGCACCGTTGACCCGCATGGCTTTGCGAAAGAACAGAAGGTTGACAAGAAACATGGCCGACACAAACGCGCTGGCGCTGAAGGTTGCCCACACAAGAATCTTGATGCACGTTTCGATCATGTGAGATCTGCCTTGATGGAACGTGCCACGAGCTCGGTTTCAACTTCATGTCGTTTTCGAAACTTGCTTCCGCGTACCCACGAGATGAGCTGTCTCCATGAATCGTAAATTCCGCCGATACCAGCTCGTCCGGTTTCGATCGTTGTAAAGGCATCCGACTTTCGCGCGATGGCCAGCGTCGCCAGCGATGCCTGAGTTTGCGCGAGGGCGTCTTCCAGGATCACGGTTCGGGCGTCTCGATCTTTCGGCAACTGATCAACGGTAATCGGGGCACCAAATTGCACCAGCAGTTCGGGACAACGTTCATTCCAGAACGTGTATTCAATCGCCATTGGCAACGCCGTTCCCTGAAAGTCGCGATCGACCAGATGGCCAAGTCCGCTCATGAATGAAGCGGGCTCGCGGATGTCGCAGAATTTCCCTGTGGGAGTGAGCCAAAGAATGGTTTCGGTCTGATTGAGCAATTCGCGACTGGTGCGAAGAAAATCTTTCGCTCCTGTCACTGTGTCGCGTTCGAGTGCGAAGAAGCCAAGCCGTTCCAACACCGGGTAGCGGCTTAAAGCTTCTGCATCCATAGGCGCTGCAAATCGGCGACCGGGGAACAGCAGATCCGTCATCAGAACGCCGGTCATCGGATCCCACCAGCCGGGATGATTGATGAAACAAATGATCGGTCCGGCAGGCAGCGACCCGACAAGATCACGACCGGCGACTCGGACAGCGTTGAAATTCCGCCGCACAAATCGCCGCACATAGCCACGGAAGCCCCAGTTCAGAATTCTTGAGGCCAGATTCGACATGCGACTGCGACTCTTGTCAAAAGATTGCGAATGGAATTGATCGTTTAACCCGATGCGTCAGTACTGAGGTTGCGAGTTTCGTTAGGGCTGGAAGCCCGACACATCCTCTGCCGGTGGCGTGAGCCACCGGACTACAAAAAAGTAGTGTTTCCAAGCCTGAAGGGCCGACACAATCACCACGCCACAATCGCCACTGTGTCGGCCCTTCAGGCCTACAATGATCTCTCACTCACATACCGGTGGCTCACGCCACCGGCAAAGGATATGTCGGCCCTCCGGGCCTGAATCTCGCAAATCCCTCGCTAACGCTCGGGTTGTGAAAACGCTTAAATGAACATCACGCAGCACGGGATTTCCTGTCTTGCTGAGAATCCGTTCGGGCACCGCGCAGATCCTGATCGACGGTGTCTGCGGCGATCCAGCCAGACATCATGACCATTGGCATTCCGGGGCCCGGATGTGCTGAACCGCCGGCCAGATACAGGCCCTGCATTTCTTTCACGCGATTCGCCGGTTTGAATGCGCCCATGAATCGTCCGTGACTTGCGAGTCCGTAGATAGCTCCGTTAAGTACGTGATAGCGACGATCGATATCGGCCGGAGTCAGCGAATGTTCGACTTCAATGCGGTCTTCGATGTCTTCCATGCCAGCGGTGGTCTTCAGCTTGTTAATGATGACATTGCGATACTGTGGTAGCATCGTCTTCCAGTCATGATGTTTTCGCAGATAGGGCGTGTGAACCAGGATGTAAAGTGCTTCTCCGTTTCCAGGGGCCACCTTGTCGCCGGACAGAGATGGGGCACAGACGTAACAGGTCGGATCGGCAGCCGGTTCGCCCTGAGTGTAGATCTGCTGAAACTCAACATGCGGATCACGGCTAAACACAAAGTTGTGATGCAGAATGTGGTCGTACTTCTTGCGCAAACCGAGATAAAGCACGACGCCAGAACACGCAGCTTCGTACTTTCGCTTCGAAAGCAGGCGGTCGGCGGTCTTCTTTGGAAGAAGTTCCTGACACGTGCGGACGCAATCCGAATTCGACACGACGGTTTCGGCCTTCAGCGATTCTCCGTTGTCGAGCGTTACGCCCGTGACCCGGTTGGATTGCGAATCGATCGACCTGACCTGATGTCCTGTCACGTACTTCACGCCCAGTTCTCGACCGAGGCGAACGAGTGCTTCAGGAACAGCACGGGTTCCACCCATCGGATACCAGATTCCCTCATTGGTTTGCATGTGAGCGATTCCGCACAACACGGCTGGTGAGGCTTCCGGCGACGATCCCACGTATTGAGTGAAATGATCA
>JBDNFT010000823.1:0-4069 GCA_041689695.1 Planctomycetaceae bacterium
ACATCCGCACCTACCGCCAGGAAGAACGCCGAGACCGCGCCGACCGCAAACAACTCAGCCGAGAACTCAGAAGAATCGAAAAGGCGGCACAGGTCAAGCCGGCTGAATAGGCAGATGGTGCTGCTGTACGCTTACGGCCGACTGCAGGTTGTCAGGAACGGAAGCTTGTGTCTGCAAACCTTGATGGATCACCCCCAGAACTGCCAGCGCACATGAGAAACACCTACGTTGCATAATCGAATCCCATACGAACCTTCGGAAGTTTAAATTGCTGTGATTCTGCGGAGTTCTCGCGTTCATCGGTTTATTTTCAACGGCCCTAAAGTGTCGGAGGTGAGACTCTAATGCAGATAACCAAACACAATAGGAGCGAATTCATTGATTCTGCAAAACGATGCATCCTGCTTCCAAAGCAACCGTTTCAATCATTCATCAGTAAGTCCCAACGATAGGTTTCCTCGCAAGACGTTAAAGAAACGCCGATTAAGATCAGGAAATGTTTACGGATAGCCGCTGAGATAGATTCTCGTGGTCGTGACCGTGGATCCATAATTTATGGCACATCACGCGATGTCCAAATCGTATTCCCCATGAGGCAATTCAGGCCAGTCTCTGCGCCTTTGCGTTGAAACTCATCACGCAGTGGAAACAGGGGCGAGTCATAGAGCAGTAACTCGTGCCAATGAATGGAACGGTAATCAAGGGAATCACAATCAGGGGACTGACGTCCCCCGCTCGCCGAGATCTTTTGGCACGAACTGCCAGACGCGGATCGCGTGTTCAAAATAGTAATTGCCCGGGAACGAAACACCAGACTGTTCTGTCCATTCCTTCGCCGGTAATTCATCCCAACGAAAAAATGAATTCGTTGCATCGCCAATCACCCACAGGCGTGTTGCTCGAATGTCGGCCAATTCTTCTGCTGTGACTCGATCGCCGTCATCAATCAACGCGGACCCAAGCCACGTTTTGAGCGGAATGGATTTCAACAATTTCGGTGGAGATGAATTTGCAGCGTCTGAAGCTGGCAGAAAACGCATCGTGTAATATTGTGTACTCAGCAGCATGGCCTGATCGGCCACCACAATGGAATCTCCATCCTGAAACTGTTCGGCGACATGACGAACCGCCGCGCGGACGCCGCTGTCATCCGAAATCTGCAGTTCGTCGCGATAGCTGAAGTGCAAAAACAGCATGTTAACAATCAACATCCCGGCAACAACCTTAGAGATTTCTTTTGGCAATACGGTCATGACAACGTATGCCACTGCACAAAAGAAAAACGCACAGGCTGTCAAATAATGTCGGGACGTTATGATCGGCAACGACACCAGCGAAACGCCTGCAGAACATACGATCGGCGAAGCGATCATGAACAGCACGAGCAACGCGCCGCGGGTTCTGGATTTCCAAACGCAGCAGCCGAGCACAAGCAGCGAAATTACAAAGACGGTGAGAGCCACCGCAGAATCTCGCTGATCCACCGACTTGTTTTCATGCACCAGCAGGTCCAGCCAGGTTCTCGGGATGGTTGACCAAGTCATGGCGGGAATCCAGTAGTCATCCCGTGCCTGCTTCGTTTGAGAGATCAGCACTGAGAGCCACGGGAGGAACATTACGCCGACTGCGATCATTGCGGCAATTGGCCGAATGAATGGAATTGAATAGTAGCGGCCTTCGTCCGAAGTATCGCAGTTCATCACTCGGAGAGTGATGTCTACTTTGGGTGTTTCTTTGCGGAATGCGTGTCGAACGCAGCAGCTAATGATGAACAGGCCGACTACGAAACACGATTGACCGAACACGGTGAACACTCCGTAATTGTGAGTGTACAACAATGCCGTCGCGGTGATCGTGTAGCCGATCCACCAACGACTCGTAAACTTACCGGCGGCTAGCGCCTTGCCGCTCACGGAATCAGCACCTTGTAATCCTCGCAATAACATCCAGCTTGAAACGACCGAGAGCAACGTGGCCATGGAATACATGCGAGTTTCCATGGACCAGTGAATATGAATGCCGTTGACCGCATAGAGTGCCGCTGCAAGAACTCCCACGGATCGAGATACATTTTTTTCGTGCGGCCCATTTGTTTCGGCGAACGCATCACCGCAGAACACATACAGCATCCAGATTGTGAATACGTCGCACGTCACTGAAAGCATTCGCTGAGCAATTTCGGACTCGCCAAAGACCGCAATCCAGCACTTCAAAACCATGAAATACAATGGCGGATGAAAATCATTTGCCGTCCGCTGGATAATCTCGCTAAACGAAAACTTCGTGGCCATTGTCCAGGAATAAGCTTCATCCAGCCAAAAGCTGTGAGCGTCAATTGGCCACAATCGAAGGACTGTCCCGGTTGCTACCACAACTGCCATCCAGATCAGCTCGCTACGACGATTCATATCAAGCCCTGTCGAATAAAGTTTTTAATTGCCTGTTATTGGCATCTTGACATGGCGACTTCACTGGCGATCACACACAGAAAACATACGGATCTACCTTCAATCACAACCTAGCATCACATAAAATTCGGAGTATGCAACGCAGACAGGGTGTTGGCTTGTTCGGTCGTGAATCCGGCGAGTGACAGACGCTTGATGCGATTGACGTGCATTGTGTCCAGGAGTTGCCGGAAGTCATCGCCTCCCAAGTTCGTGATTCCAGTGCATCGTGACAGCAGCAATCACAAAAAGTGCCATCATGATGCCGAGGGCAAGATAAACCACAATCCAGATCATTGTGTTCACAGATGACGTCATTGCGATGCCATGCGTGTCATTGCAGAGCACTCTTCCGAGATTACACTGAGATTAATTCGTGTGCCTCGATCTTTGAAGCCTTCGGGCCAATGAATCTTTTGAAACTGACACGGACTGACATACACTAATCTGCATCCTCGGGAGTGAGTGACGCGATACACTCTTTAAGTCGGGAGTGAGTCTCGGCAAATCCGCTCGCATTTGTGATCACGTCGTACTTATGATCCGTTGTCACGAATTGAAACTTTGCGGCAGCCGAGCGAAGTCTTTTCCAATCGTTATCGTCACGCGGCGACTGGGATGGGACTGACAGATAAATGGTCCAGGCACCGCTGGGGTCAATACGATCGAGAGCGAGTCTTAACTGTCCGTAGCTCACCACGAGTCGTTCGTACAATCGACCGCGTTTGAATAATTGTTCACGTTCGATTACCTCAACGGTATCGTCTATCGCGTCAGGCGAAATCCTGAATTGCGTCCTGTCCACTGCTGGGGAGATTTTAACATTTACCGTGGGATCAACATGAAGTTCGACGCGACTGGTCAATGTCGTCGCAGACAAATCGAAATTGAGCTTCAGCCCTCGCAGCCACGCAAGAAATGGCAACCGGTAATTCATGGGGACGGCTGTTTCGTCAAAGCGACTTAAACAGCCCCATGCTGTACTGGCCAGCTGAGTCAAATCTCCTTCCCGAAGATATTCATACGTTCCGCCAAGCGGGCACCGAATTTCTCCTCCCAGCAGTTCTTCGACCTGATCGCGGGTTTCGGCGAGATCAAGCCTGGTGGTTGCGGCAAAATGGTTGAGCCATGCAGCGTTTTCTCCGGACAACCGTCGTCCTGCTTCCCATGAGACGGCCTGCAGATAGGGACCGACTTTCGACTGGCTCATGTCAGCAAGGTGAAACCGGATCTGAGCCGGTGCAACAGTTTGTTCAATAAACAAGTCGTTTGTCACCTCATTTCGCAAAGCGGCGTTCGGAGCCATGGCCGTCCACTTTCCGTTGCTTCTGATTTTCGCGTAAGTCGAAGCATCGTGTATCAGTCTGAGCGAAGTCCTCAAGGCGTAGCGGCGGTAATGAATCACGTTGTCGAGGACATCCCACGAATTCGGAGCCCATCCCCGCTTCTCCGGTGGAGGTTCGATTTCTCGTGACTGCAACGCTTTGGTAAACTCGCCCAGGAGTTGCAGACCGCTGATCGAGGCCGGAGTGACCGCTGCGTAGGACTGCCAATCGGCAAACGTCCGATCTGTAAAATCGCCTTCCCTGATCAGCGTTCCATTCTCGATGCGAAACGGAACA
>JBDNFT010000824.1:0-5874 GCA_041689695.1 Planctomycetaceae bacterium
CAGGAACAGCACTGGACGCAGTCAGGAAAACTGTTCGGCGAGGCGCTAGATCAGTTTGAAAAGGAACTCGACGAAGAAAACACAATGATCGACGTCCGACGCGCGATCGAGGATCCTGATCTTGTCAGTGTCCATGAAGAACGGATCGCTGTGATGCCTTCGGCAACTGCAATTGTCTGGACCGATAACTGGCGTCGAGCCAACATGCTACTCCAAAAACCCACCGCGAACATCCCTTGAGACTTGCGACTTGAGACTTCTGTTCCAAGGCTCTCTAAACTTGTTCCGAGGCTCCCGCCTCGGAACACACTGCGCCGGAGGCTCCTGCCGCCACCGCAATCCCATTGCTCAATCGGAACCAGCATCACCGAAGTAATCACGGCTTTCTTCGCGGATAATCGTTCTCACACGAGACACGGATTGATAGACGCTGGCCTTCTTGATTCCCAGCGACGTCGCGATTTCTGCAACCTGTTCTCCCAGCAGTTCGCGGCGGATGAATGCGTCCCACGTCGGTTCTGTCACGCGCAATCTCGAGCGTGACAGAATCACAGCGGCAGACGTACTCCGTTCTGTGATCTGATCCGCCAATGCGTCGATGCCTTCGCTTACAGAGCTGTGACTGTTCTCTGGCGATGACAGCAAACTTCCGTCACCAAGCAGCGTTGGAAACGGACTGTTTTCCAGCATTCGCAATCGGTCAATCAACGCATTTCGAACGACAGTCTTGAGCCAACTTCGAAAGCGATGGCCACTTGCGGCGTCATAAGTGGGAAGACTGGCAATCAGCTTCAGCAGCGTATCATGAAAGATGTCGTCCATGTCGCTGGCGTTGACACCGAACTGCAAACACCATGTGCGAATCAAATCCTGATACTGCGAATAGAACGCCCGCCAGTCACTCTGAGTCCCATCGCGACGACAGAGTTTGCTCAATAATGCCTCATTCGTGGAATGGGTTTGCCTGGTCATTTTTTTTGATGAAAGTGCAATACGCTCAGGCGATGCAAAGACGCTATTAAAAAATTATCGCGATGAACAGCACGGCGGTCGCGATTCCCTTGACGATCAGCGAAGCGAATTCGAATTTTATCCTGTTTCGATTCAAAACAAAAGTATTTCGAAGGCTGCCTCTGACCATGAAGGTGGCCTAACGGCCAGCATTGAAGACGGACGGCATGACGAATTCTTTCCCTTCGCAATCTCCAAAGAATGTGCCATCGATAGAACTGCGAAGACCGTTTTTATAGAGTCCGGTTCAAGCTGTGATCATGAGGGTTTATCTCGCGAAGAATCGCATTGTTATTAAAAAACGGAGGATCGTACAGATGGTGAAGAAAGCGGCCGCGCTTCCAAAGGCGCTTGTCAAAAAGCTGGGAATGGTCTCCGATAGATCGCTGTCTGCGGAGTTCGGAGTTTCGCTATACCTCGTTCAAGAGGCAAGAAAACGTCGCGGTATCCTGGCGTGGCGGCAAGTTGAATGGACCGCGAAAAGGATCGCCATTCTGGGTACGATGCCCGACAGTCAGGCGGCCAAGGTCGTTGGTGTGACGAACAACGCGGCTTTTTCGAAACGGGTGTCCCTGGGAATACCGCCCTTTGGGAAATCACGAGAACTCGCTCAGCATCACTGGAAAGCGGCTGAAATTAAACAACTCGGAAAGGTCCCTGATGCCGTTCTTGCGAAAGAACTTGGCATATCGGACTCCGTCGTCAGCTCAAAACGTCACTCACAGGGCATAGCTTCGTCCGGCGGAACCGGGAAACCTCGACGACCATGGACAAAGAGCGAACTGGCGATGCTGGGGAAGAAATCCGATACCGTGATTTCAGCCGCGACAGGACGTGGGCGTCGACATGTCCGCTCAAAACGTCAAGAACTCGGAATACCTGCAACCCAACAGCAAAAGTCGATTCAGTGGACAAAGGCCATCATCAAGCGGATGGGTACGGTGACAAACAAAGAGTTAGCCGAAGAACTTGGAGTCGCTGAGGCAACGGTTGCCCTGCATCGTCGCCGTCTGATCGGGAAAAGTCGATAGTGGTCAGAGATCCGCGAACCTTCTCTGACACCACTGGAATAAACTTTTGGTATAGGTGAAATTGATAGATTGGGACGCGAATCCAACGTTCGACTTTTAGGTTTGCAAGTGTTTTTCGAGTATCAACGATTCGTTTGATTCCGTTTTGTTTGCTAACAAAGCCGGACTTGCACTGAAATCCAGTCAGGGGAATTTGGGAAAACGTACTGTGGGGAAAAAAGGTATTTGGCATCAACTTGTTTACTGCTACGATTTTGAAGTGAGGTCACTTCCAATACCAGGATAGGTTGACTTTATCGCCGGACTGGGGAGTCGTGGCGTGGCTCCTGTCCTTTATTTGGGCTCCTGTCCTTTATTTGGGCTCCTGTGGTAAGCCGCTCGACGGTTCATTACCTGCTCAATAGTACAGGCCAAGTTTGTGTTGGTTTCATCGTACTGGGAACTGTCAAATGCAGCCGTCTTTCGACAATTCGGGCGTGGGGACGTCCAATGTTGAGTCAGGTCGTTCAGATGGATTGCCGTCTGGACGGTCCAACCCTTATGCCTCTGCGGCAGGAGATTCGTCTCCGGCGGAGTCACGAGTGGAGGCTGATTTGCCAGCATCACGCTTTGTGTGGACATTGGGGATCCTGTGTGTCGCAGGATTTTCGATCTCCGTCTACCTCGCGTACACCGCTTTCAGCATGGGCCAGGTCTTTGGTTGCAGCGGCGGAGATGTGATCGACTGCGGACACGTTCTGACCAGCCACTGGTCCAAAGTGTTTGGAATTCCCGTCAGTGTTCCAGCCGCCGGCTTGTATGCGACTTTGGTTTCACTTCTCGCCTTCGCTCGAGTCCCGGGTCCAAAACGTTTGCGCCAGATGGTTTGGGGCGGCATGACATTGGGCAGCGTCAGTGCTGGCTTGGCTGCACTATGGTTTATTGGGTTGCAGATTTTTGTCCTGAAGCACTATTGCCCTTACTGCCTTGTGGTTCATACGTGCGGCATTGTTCTGGCTGCAACAATGTTGAGTTCAAAACTTTGTGCTCCTGGCATCAAGTTGATGTCTGGTGGTGCCAGCGTGCTGGGGATTGCAGCCTTGGTTGCAATCCAGGTTGTGACACCCAAAGCTGATCAGTTTGAAATTGTGCATTACGATCCGGTTTCTGTGGATGCAGTGACAACTGATGAAAATGGCAACGATGTATTCGCGGCTCCGGGCGATGCCTTTGAAGCTCCCGGTGGTGTTTTTGAAGCTCCCGGTGGTGTTTTTGAGGCTCCCGGTGGTGTTTTTGAAGCTCCCGGTGGTGTTTTTGAAGCTCCCGGTGGTGTTTTTGAAGCTCCCGGTGGTGTTTTTGAAGCTCCCGGAGAAGCGTTCGCTGCTCCTGGTGAAGTATTTGAACCACCAGTGACATCCGATACGGCCTCTTCTGGAAGCGTCGCTCCTTCTAAGCCCAATACCGACGACTCTCAGCAAGCAAAGCCAAAGGAAGAACAGCCCTCTGTTGCCACAACTTTACTGTTCATCGCTCCTCCACGATTATTGCAGCTCACTCACCTCCTGCTTTCTATGCCAGCCTCTGCGGATGACGAAACGGCAGTGGCAGTTGAGTCAGGAAAATCCGAAGTGCAGGACGATGCAACGCCAGAATCAAACGAAGATGCAAAGAGTTCCGACACTGAAAAGAAAGATGAAACGACTGCGTCTGAAACCAGCAAATCGACACCCGCAGACGAAAAGTCAGCCCCGGTAACGCCTGAAGTTCCGGAAGCAGTTGCTCCAGTGGTTCCGGCACGACGATTGTTGACATTTGCGGGAAACCGATTCACGCTGGATGTGCAACAATGGCCATTGCTCGGCAAGACAGACGCGAAGTACGTTTTCGTCGAGATGTTCGATTACACCTGCCCGCATTGCCGAAATACACATCAAGCAATTGCTGGAGCTCAAAAACATTACGGCGACGATCTGGCGATATTTGTTCTGCCGGTCCCGTTGGAGAAAGAGTGCAATCCAGCCGCTTCCGGCGGTGGGCATCCCGGTGCCTGTGAGTTGGCACGAATCGCGATTGCCGTGTGGCGTGTTGATCCTTCCAAATTCCAGACGTTTCACGACTGGATGTTCCAAAGCAGTCGCACTGAGTCTGCGGCTCGACAGTACGCCGAGACACTAGTCGATAAAGAGCGGCTGAAAACGGAAATGGCTTCTGGGGTGCCGAATCAGTACATCGGTCGTCACGTCGATTTGTATAAGCGAGTTGGTTCAGGACAAGTACCAAAGCTGATCTTCCCAACCACGACGATGCAGGGGGAAGTGAACTCCGTGAAGACTTTGTGTCAGGCCATTGAACGCGAACTTGCCGTAGGAAAGAAGTAAACCGCAAATGGCTCACATTTGCGTCTTCTGTGGTTCACGGTCTGGTGACTCTCAACAGTTCGCCGATGCGGCAGCAACATTGGGTTCATTGATTGCAGAATACGGCCATACGCTGGTCTACGGCGGTGGCAGCACCGGAATTATGGGTGTCATTGCTGATGCCGTTCTGGCGAAAAACGGCAGCATCGTTGGTGTCATTCCCCGCCAACTGGCTCGCCCGGAACTTATGCACAGCGGCGTTGCTGAGATGCGGGTGACCGTCGATATGCACGAACGAAAAGCGTTGATGCACAGTCTGGCGGATGTTTACATTGCCTTGCCCGGCGGTTACGGAACGCTTGAGGAACTTTTTGAAGCGGTGACATGGGCACAACTGGAACTACACACGCGACAAGTCAAAGTGCTCAACATCGGTGGCCTGTATGACGGGCTTGTCGTTATGCTGGACAAGATGACGGAAACAGGATTTCTCTCAACGGCCTGCCGTCGACATCTGGAGGTTTTTTCGACCGTCGATGAAATGCGTGCCTGGATTTCCAGCATTTAGAAGCAGCTTGGATTTCGGGGCGATATGTAGCGAAAGTCGTCAAGACTTTCGGCAAATGGCTGGCTCGCCGAAACTCTCGACGAGTTCAGCTACGCACTGGCTCGGCGAGTGGCCAGTTCGCCAGTGGCTGAATTGCGAAGTTCGGTCAGCCGATCCGCCATGGTCTGCAGGGCCGTTGTCATGATTTGCTGCTGTGAGACAATCTGCTCCAGCACATGACAGACGTCGCCAAGACGCGATTCCTGTTGTTTGACTCTTGACGCAATTTCCTGGAGCTTTTCACGGTCTGCTGCTTCGAATCGTTCTTCCTGTCCAACTAAACGTAACGACGGCGGAGCCAATTTGATGGAAGCTCCTTCGGCTGATCTTCGAGCGGCATTGATCAATAAATCCATCGTCTCCGTGCTGGTGTTCTGCAGATCGCGAAGCAGTTCAAATTCAATTTCAAGGCCAGTGACGAGATCCGGCACGGTCAATTCTTCTACCTTCTCCAATTCGATTGCAGAATGATCGTCCTGTGCTGCGGATACTGCTGTGGGCAGTGACTCCGGCATTGATTCTTCGTTGACGAAGCGAAAGACAACTCGCACGTCGGCAATTTCAACAAGGTCACCATCAAGCAATACGGCTCGTGGCACGGATTCTCCATTGACGAACAATTCCGGCCGTTCTGCCATCAGCGTGATGGAGGCCGAGGTTCGTGTGACACGGAGAATCGAATGCAGAGCCGGCACCTCGTGATCGCCTAAGCGCAGATCACAAGCAGACCCGTGACCAATGAGGAACGAGCCCTCTGAAATTGGTCGGATCGGGAAACGTGCATCGCTGTCTGCTATTCGCAGAAACGCCACAGCATCCCGAGGGAGAAATTTGATAATATTTTCCACGGCCATCCTCGCCGTTCGCACTAAGAGCCATCCTTGACCAG